>NZ_JBEOOZ010000243.1:0-202 GCF_040309625.1 Psychrobacter sp. 78a-MNA-CIBAN-0178 | reverse complement strand
GTTAGATATGAGTCTGATGTTATTATGACGTCAAGATATTATCTATTGGTCGACCAACTTGTAACCTAACTGAATCAAGGTTAAAGGTGATATCGAAATATATATATTCTATAAGCTTTCGCTTATACAAGATAGATTAATTAGAGCTTTGATACAAACCACTTGGGTGTTGTATGGTCAAGCCAAACGAGCAATTAGTACA
>NZ_JBEOOZ010000242.1:0-206 GCF_040309625.1 Psychrobacter sp. 78a-MNA-CIBAN-0178 | reverse complement strand
TGGGTCACAGACAAGCTTAAAGAGAACTGGAGTCCCCAGCAAATAGCAGGTGTTCATGGTGGACTCAGTCATATGAGCATTTATCGCTATATATGGACAAACAAGCGTAAGGGCGGCAGGTTATGGCAGTGTCTCAGACGTAAAGCCAAGCCTTATCGGCAGCGTTTAACTGCTGAGACTCGTGGTCGTATTAATGACAGAGTCTC
>NZ_JBEOOZ010000241.1:0-209 GCF_040309625.1 Psychrobacter sp. 78a-MNA-CIBAN-0178 | reverse complement strand
GATATTGTATGTGATGCTGGTGATTGCCTAGATGAAAACTGATTAGCCAACGTCGATTAGACAGTACGAGACCAATAAAAAATGAATAACTACATCATCAGACCTCAAGCAATCTATTTATTAGAACGTTACAGTTCACCCGCCTACTTTAAAGAGATGCGTGATGCCTTTGCAACTATGCTAGAAGCCGCTGAATACGCGCTTGAGCT
>NZ_JBEOOZ010000240.1:0-215 GCF_040309625.1 Psychrobacter sp. 78a-MNA-CIBAN-0178 | reverse complement strand
ATTGCCTCGGTCTGTGATAAATCGACAATTACCAGTTTTAGCACGACAACGCCCAACAGTCCAATGCCCATAAACCACAGCGAAGTTAAAAAAACTGATGCAGTTTAGTTATATCGTACGTGATAAAATACATAAGGAACCCCACTCTCAACTTTAAAAGTGATTGAAAAAAGAAGAGCACCTCACTAATCTATTGTTTTCGACCAAGAATACAA
>NZ_JBEOOZ010000239.1:0-221 GCF_040309625.1 Psychrobacter sp. 78a-MNA-CIBAN-0178 | reverse complement strand
AAGCCCTCCCAGTTATTGCGCCAAGACTTGACCACATGCGGGTACTCTGTGCCCCAAGTCTCATCAAAGTGCTCAAGATTGGCCTCTGCCATCTCAAGGGTATCAGCGCCGTAGATGGCCTTTAAATCAGCCGCTACGGCCTTCTTATCCGTCCATGGTACAAACTTCATGGAGTAACGCACCATATGCACGATACACAGCTGAACCTGAGCGTTGGGATA
>NZ_JBEOOZ010000238.1:0-223 GCF_040309625.1 Psychrobacter sp. 78a-MNA-CIBAN-0178 | reverse complement strand
AAGTCTAATTATGATAACGATATCACCTATGTTTATACGCTTGATTCAGTTCTCTTTACTTTTTTAATAACTCACTACTGGGATAACAACTGATGTCGTTAAGTAGTGAGTTATTAAGGTTAGGAACAACGCGTGAACACGTGTTCCTAACCCAGACTCATATCTATGTTTTTAAATAGTTCTTACGCTCTCGTCGAGTCATAAGTTCTGTATAAAACAGAAA
>NZ_JBEOOZ010000237.1:0-226 GCF_040309625.1 Psychrobacter sp. 78a-MNA-CIBAN-0178 | reverse complement strand
AACGCTTAGGGTTTAAAACGCCTATGCAGGCGTTCTATAATATTAATTAGCGTTGCACTTGGTGTGTTAATCTAAGACCTTTATAGCATTATCACCGCTTTACTTACTTAATGTTGTGTTATTATTCATTACTTTAACGCTTTTTACACGCTTGGATTCAACATTGAAGTGCAACGCACCCGAAGCTAGATTTTACCTCAAGAGGCGTTCTAAACCCTAGCACCTT
>NZ_JBEOOZ010000236.1:0-227 GCF_040309625.1 Psychrobacter sp. 78a-MNA-CIBAN-0178 | reverse complement strand
CAGAACGTTATGAAACACTATACACATCTTACCCAAGAGCAAAGATATCAAATATCAGCGCTATTGCAAGCTAAAAAGAGTCTCAGTGAAATAGCTAGAATTATCGACTGTCATAAATCAACGGTCAGTCGAGAGATAAAGCGAAATATAGGACAAAGGGGTTATCGCCCCAAACAAGCCCATCGATTGGCAAACGCGCGCAAAGTTGTGAATAGCTCACAGATCAG
>NZ_JBEOOZ010000235.1:0-229 GCF_040309625.1 Psychrobacter sp. 78a-MNA-CIBAN-0178 | reverse complement strand
AAGTATGCCTTCAATTTGTAGCTTAGGATTAACTAACTTGGCAAGTTGCGTAATGGTGTCCATTAATGCGGTTAAACCTTCTAACGCATAATATTCACATTGCATAGGGACTAAAATCGAGTCGGCTGCAGCCATGGCATTTACGGTTAACATATTTAAAGACGGGGGGCAGTCAATAAAGATGAATTCATATTGGTCTTGAATTTTTTCCAGCGCATTACGTAAACGC
>NZ_JBEOOZ010000234.1:0-229 GCF_040309625.1 Psychrobacter sp. 78a-MNA-CIBAN-0178 | reverse complement strand
CAAGCTAAAAGATTACTTTGCTAAAAAGTCGATTGATATTGCTATGTTTAATGGCTTAAAGCCTTGGGCTGTTATGGTGACTATGATGCAAATTGAATTTCAAAATGCAGGATATTCAGATAAAACCGGTATAGACAAGCAAGTGCTTAATTATGCTAAAGAGCATAATATTAAAATTGGCGAGCTTGAAACCCTAGAGCAACAACTACAAATGTTTGATGGTATGGCG
>NZ_JBEOOZ010000233.1:0-229 GCF_040309625.1 Psychrobacter sp. 78a-MNA-CIBAN-0178 | reverse complement strand
CCGCGACCTCGAACATTGGCCGCTTTAATCATATTGCCAACGTCTTTAGGCGACTTAGATAACGCTTCTTTTAGACCTGTAAAGCCTTTTAGAGACTCATAAGTGGCTAAATCAAGCACCGCATCATGATGGGCTAAACGCCAAGTCAAAGGCTTGGTTTCGCTAGTGGCGGTTGCTTTATCGCCATAGATTGGAACACGCTGTGCATTTAGCTGGCTTGGCGCTTGGC
>NZ_JBEOOZ010000232.1:0-229 GCF_040309625.1 Psychrobacter sp. 78a-MNA-CIBAN-0178 | reverse complement strand
GTCCGTGAAGGTGCCGGAGCCGAAGTTCAGCTCGCAGACGAAGGACAAGCTGGTTTCTTCCGAGGTTCGTGCGCCGGTTGAGGAAGTTGTGGCGAAGGCGCTCGAAGAGTTCCTGCTGGAAACGCCGATCGACGCGAAGATCATCTGCGGGAAGATCGTTGAAGCTGCTCGGGCGCGTGATGCTGCGCGGAAGGCGCGTGAGATGACGCGCCGCAAGGGCGTGCTCGAC
>NZ_JBEOOZ010000231.1:0-229 GCF_040309625.1 Psychrobacter sp. 78a-MNA-CIBAN-0178 | reverse complement strand
CAGCAGAACAGAGCTAGCTAATCAATAGTGTTTGTAAAAATAGATAAATTGATGAACACGCTCATTTCAATAAAAATAAACAGATATCACTGTAGAGCCAATCGTCACAGATCGTATTATGAATGTATTAACGACAAAGGTTAAAGCCAGTCTTGGTAAAGGCAAAACCCAATGTATAAATGATGAAAGGTTATCCCCCTTATTCATCTGCCACTAAGTCCGGTAAGAC
>NZ_JBEOOZ010000230.1:0-230 GCF_040309625.1 Psychrobacter sp. 78a-MNA-CIBAN-0178 | reverse complement strand
GCTTTATACCAACCAAATATGGATGACTTTCCACTATCTATCATTTGTTGTTTTATCATAAGCGATCGTTGGGATGAACAAGCATTATTGGCACTAAAAGAGAAAGTAGGGGCTGATTTTTTAGTAGGTCTACAAATAGATGATAGTGAGTTTGAGAGCTTGGACATCATAGAGGGCATTGTTAAGTGTCAGCCAGATAAAGTAAAGGATGTTATTAAACTGCTTGATGT
>NZ_JBEOOZ010000229.1:0-230 GCF_040309625.1 Psychrobacter sp. 78a-MNA-CIBAN-0178 | reverse complement strand
CCTAAAGCTATTCCCACACAAGATTGGATAAACCGCTGGACACCCGGCTTAGAAGACGACGACTTACTTATTGCCGTTTTTCCAACCGAAGACGACGACGGCACTATACTGTTTCCGGATGAGTTTGATACACAATTAAAAATGCCAAAGAAAAAGTATTAAGCACTTTCCCTCAAAACAGTAAAGCCATGCTCAAATAATGGTTTTACTGTTTTATACAGCCCCTTTAC
>NZ_JBEOOZ010000228.1:0-230 GCF_040309625.1 Psychrobacter sp. 78a-MNA-CIBAN-0178 | reverse complement strand
CTCTTCGGCAACGCTGGTTTCTTTCTCAATAATAGACGCCATTATCAGCGCCTCATACGGGGTTTTATACGGCAGATTGGGCGCGCGATTCTCCCACGCTTTGGTCAAGGCTTTTTGTTGCAGCTTATATAAGTCGGTCAATATCTGCTTGTCAGTTGCGCCTTCGCCATAATAATAGGTGTCAGGTGCAAACCAGCCTTCCAAGTTATGATTAACGATATAATCTTGGC
>NZ_JBEOOZ010000227.1:0-230 GCF_040309625.1 Psychrobacter sp. 78a-MNA-CIBAN-0178 | reverse complement strand
AATATGTTCATAGTCTCCGGCAATATCAACAACCAATTTTGATACATTTTCAGCTAGTTGAGCACCATATTGAGCAGCATCAGCCACTAACACTTTACTCACGCCCGCTAAACTTTGTGCTGCACTTACCGCGGCAGAACAATCAGCACCAGCAACCAGTACATGAATATCACCACCAATGGCTGCTGCAGCGCTAACTACTTTCGCCGTGTCAGTTTTCAGGCTGACAT
>NZ_JBEOOZ010000226.1:0-230 GCF_040309625.1 Psychrobacter sp. 78a-MNA-CIBAN-0178 | reverse complement strand
ATAGCGCCTGCTTCGCGGTCTCCCAATCTTCGGTAAAGCAATGAATGATGCCGTGTTCCGCCCCTTCCGCCTTTAGTATATCAATGGTATCTTCTTTGGCATCACGCATGTGTATGACCTGTGGTTTTTTCAAGCTTTGGCTGGCATGAATATGGCGCGCAAGGCTGGCTTGCTGCTCTTTTTTGTTCTCCGTCTACCAATAATAATCTAACCCCGTCTCCCCTATGTCC
>NZ_JBEOOZ010000225.1:0-231 GCF_040309625.1 Psychrobacter sp. 78a-MNA-CIBAN-0178 | reverse complement strand
CAGTATCGTTTTGCATGCTCATGGTTTTATCCTTTTTATATTTGTAGTTGTGGTAGGGTGCGGTTAGTTTTATCAAGTTTTCGTAGAGAATGAAGATAAAATGTAACCCACCATTTAAACCTTATAAAAGTATAAGACGGTGGGTTACGCTGCGTTAACCACACCCTACGCCAAAATTGTCTTATTTCAGTGAATATTACTGACTTTCAATATAGACATACGCTCTTTGCA
>NZ_JBEOOZ010000224.1:0-231 GCF_040309625.1 Psychrobacter sp. 78a-MNA-CIBAN-0178 | reverse complement strand
CCCCGCGGTTTTGGAGTTCAGTGAGATCACCCAGCCAGAACTTAGCGCCTTCATTCTCTGATAACCACATACCAAGCAGCTCTTTTTTACCGTTAAGGTTAACGCCTAGCGCTAAGTAAATGGCTTTGTTGATGATCTGCTTGTCTTGACGTATCTTCACGACGATGCAGTCCAAATAGACGATAGGATAAACACTATTCAATGGCCTGTTCTGCCAAGCGGTGATGTCCT
>NZ_JBEOOZ010000223.1:0-231 GCF_040309625.1 Psychrobacter sp. 78a-MNA-CIBAN-0178 | reverse complement strand
GCGTAATGGCTTGTTGGCATGACTGGTATTATTGGCTAGCATTAACGGTACACCACTGCATCCGCTTCACGCTTGACCATTTCACCTAATTTCCATGCTTTTTCGCCAGCATCATTCAAGGTTTGGATAGCAGCATCTGCTTTATCTTTTGGTACGACGATAACAAACCCAACGCCGCAGTTAAAGGTACGGTACATCTCGCTTTGCTCGATATTACCTTGGGTTTGTAAC
>NZ_JBEOOZ010000222.1:0-232 GCF_040309625.1 Psychrobacter sp. 78a-MNA-CIBAN-0178 | reverse complement strand
ATTCCACTGTCCTAAAAATTGTTGCTTAGTCACTAATTCGCCGCGCTGATCGTTTAGCGTAAAATCAGACAATGGCTTTGCATTTTCGTAAACTAATGCATCTACATCTGGTGGACTATTTTCATTTGAACATGCTGATAAAAACAAAACTAAAACAACAATTAATCCAAGCCATAACTGCTTCATAAAGGGAGCCATTTATCTATAAATAAGATTACAAAGAGTACCATTA
>NZ_JBEOOZ010000221.1:0-232 GCF_040309625.1 Psychrobacter sp. 78a-MNA-CIBAN-0178 | reverse complement strand
CCGCGACACCCGCGAGCGCCCGTCGAACACGTGGTACTGAGGAACTACGACCCACTATACCACTCCACGAGACAGGAAAATTCCATAATGAGATACCTAAACACACCGTCATAATCATCTATGATTATAGGAGACTTTGGCGTATCAATAGTGAATTAATTAAAGCATATGCTTTGTACTCCTATTGATTAGATAAGGCAATTATAACAAAATCCAAGGACTGGCTTTAGGG
>NZ_JBEOOZ010000220.1:0-232 GCF_040309625.1 Psychrobacter sp. 78a-MNA-CIBAN-0178 | reverse complement strand
GTGAAACATCGTTGCGCCAATGGTAGTGTGGTTCGCCCATGTGAGAGTAGGTCATCGTCAGCTCTCTATTCTAAAAAGAGCCATCCTTAATTGGATGGCTCTTTTTTTTTTGGCTTTTAATCGTTCAACAATAGTTGTCTATACTAGGGCGTGTCTTCAATTCATTCGATAGTCATCTAAATGGGCTAAAAATGGCTAAATCTTGCCAAACATCGTCAAATAGCTGGTTAAT
>NZ_JBEOOZ010000219.1:0-233 GCF_040309625.1 Psychrobacter sp. 78a-MNA-CIBAN-0178 | reverse complement strand
CCCATGCGCGAGCATGTCCGGATCGAGCACGCGGATGCGGCGCGATGCGTCCGCGACGTGGGCTTTCAATTCCCACAGCGTCAGGCGGAGGTGCTGCACTTCGAGTATCAGGCGCTGCACGTCCGCGTAGGTGCAGTGCGTCCACCATTCGGTGAGGTCGTTCAGCTTGGGAGGATCGAATGGGGGGAGGATCATTTTTACTGCGATGACACTGTATGGATATACAGTTTATC
>NZ_JBEOOZ010000218.1:0-233 GCF_040309625.1 Psychrobacter sp. 78a-MNA-CIBAN-0178 | reverse complement strand
CGACGGGCCGGGGCGGCGTGCCTGGCGCGTCAGCAGTCCGGCCAGCGCGGCGTTCGCGCTGCCGGTGACGGGGTCCTCGCCGGGCGTGCCGAACTGGCCGCCCGTCATCAGGCAGCGGATCTCGAACGTCGCGGGGCCGCCTTCGGCATGCGGCGCGTAGGCGGCGAGGCCGTCCACGCCGTAACGGCGGGTGAGCGCGGCCAACGCGGCCGGATCGGGCGACAGGCCGATGC
>NZ_JBEOOZ010000217.1:0-233 GCF_040309625.1 Psychrobacter sp. 78a-MNA-CIBAN-0178 | reverse complement strand
AGCGTATTCTTGGGGTTAGTAAAAAGCAATATGTGCGCCAAATCATTGAATGGGCAGTCCATCCTGAGCTTGCAGGTAAAAACATAGAAGAGATTGAGCAATCAATCATCAAAAAACTCAATCAAAAAATGACTGAGTCTGAGCAGTTAGAGACCTACTCAACGCAAACGTCAGGCATCTGTGATGCGAGAGAGGCCGTTCGCCGCGTCACGTTCTTTTCTGAAGATTATCTG
>NZ_JBEOOZ010000216.1:0-233 GCF_040309625.1 Psychrobacter sp. 78a-MNA-CIBAN-0178 | reverse complement strand
CTTATCTATAGTTAAAATATCCTAAAAACGCGACGATATTGCTGATATAATTTTTTTGTGACCTCTGTCTGTGAAGGCACAGCAAGCAAGAAAAATGGCGATCAGCAGTCTTAGGGTCTGTTGAACATTCAAATGGGGCACGGGCAGTGGCTATTTTTTAGACAATCCGCAGTGAAATTTTTGACGCCTAGTCGTTCTAGGTTAGATAATTTCGCTATGTATTGGCAAAAAAT
>NZ_JBEOOZ010000215.1:0-233 GCF_040309625.1 Psychrobacter sp. 78a-MNA-CIBAN-0178 | reverse complement strand
TTTTTAATTTATTCATCTTTCTTACTATTAAATAAAAATAAAATGTAGACTGAGTTGACATAACAGATCATATATGTGATCTGAACTTTTGTTGTATTGTCGATTCTAGCAGAAGATTATTTTTAATTAATTCTTTTTTATTGACTTCAACCGTATTTTTTTCGTACAAAAAAAACGACCGCCAAAGCGAGCGTTTTTTATTCTATAATTGAATAGCAAGTATTTAGAATTTT
>NZ_JBEOOZ010000214.1:0-234 GCF_040309625.1 Psychrobacter sp. 78a-MNA-CIBAN-0178 | reverse complement strand
GCCGACGGGACATAAAAACCAAGAGGTTCTAGTTAAAGCGCTTGATCGAGCATATCAGATGTCAATTGATGAGCCTGCTAGACTGAAATCGTTTGTAGGAATATTTACAGGTAAAAAAAACTTAAACACCTCATCGATTCATTTTGGTATTAAAGAGACTCAGCTTAAAATGCTACAGCAGTTCATGGAAGTAGGTTGTCAGCTTATCGATGCCAGTCATTGGCGAATTAGAGC
>NZ_JBEOOZ010000213.1:0-236 GCF_040309625.1 Psychrobacter sp. 78a-MNA-CIBAN-0178 | reverse complement strand
GCACCATTGGGACCAATAATACCGACGATAGCACCCGCTGGGACATTAAAGCTCAGGTTTTCATACAATAAACGGTCGCCAAAGGACTTGGAGATATCATTGATTTCAATGACTTTATTGCCCAAACGCGGACCAGGCGGAATATAAATCTCAGAGGTCTCATTACGTTTTTGGAATTCTTGTGAGTTCAATTCTTCAAAACGCTGGACACGAGATTTAGACTTGGCTTGTTGGCC
>NZ_JBEOOZ010000212.1:0-236 GCF_040309625.1 Psychrobacter sp. 78a-MNA-CIBAN-0178 | reverse complement strand
GAGCGTAATAGTGGCGCTTTAACTGACATTAGGATCCTAGATGGTTTTAATAGTTTTGATGGCCTAAACCGACGCAACCGCCTGCGTTACGATACACCTACTTTTAATGGCTTTAGCTTAGCTACATCTATTATTAGCGATAGTCGATACGATGCAACGCTATCGTACGAAGGACAAGCTAACGGGCTTAAAGTGATTGGCGCAGCCGCTATTGCTGAACCTAATTTGACCAATGC
>NZ_JBEOOZ010000211.1:0-237 GCF_040309625.1 Psychrobacter sp. 78a-MNA-CIBAN-0178 | reverse complement strand
GTCCAGCGGAACGGCATCCGCGACTGCTCGGGGACCCGGTTGAGGACGGACTTGGCCCGGACCTCGTAGAAGCGCGTGTCCAGTGCCTCGGGCGCGTCGAAGCGCCGGACGGGCGCCGGGTCGCGGTAGCCCGGCAGCGGCAGGGCCTCGCCGGGCGGCGGTAGCGGCGCGTTCGCGTCGTCCGTCTGTGGGGTGTCGATCCGGAGGTTCTCCCAGCGCACGAACACATGTTCGCAC
>NZ_JBEOOZ010000210.1:0-238 GCF_040309625.1 Psychrobacter sp. 78a-MNA-CIBAN-0178 | reverse complement strand
GTATTAGGGAGTTTGGTTCAGAAACTAAGTACATAGTAGTTAACGACTTAGCGAAAATAACGACTTGGCGCAAAAAACAGTATAGTAAATTTCATATAAGCGGCTAGCCAATCGAATAGCCGTTTAGGCGGCATTTACTTGGTCAGTGGCATTTACTTGGTCAGTGGCATTTGCTTAATAGGTGGTATTCGTTCAAGAACCCTTCATTTAATTGGCACTCATCTACGTACCATAAAGC
>NZ_JBEOOZ010000209.1:0-238 GCF_040309625.1 Psychrobacter sp. 78a-MNA-CIBAN-0178 | reverse complement strand
CTTAATGTATTGGTACTTTTAAGTGCGTCCCCTGTTGGCGTAAATGCTTATCTTATTGCGACTCAAATAAAGCAGCATGAAGCTACTCTTGCTGGGGCTGTCGTACTTTCTACTATCTTAAGTGTTATTAGCTTTACGTTTTGGCTAGCTTTATTACTTTAGCTTACAAACCGCCGGCTACATCAACAAAGCTACCCGTTGTAAAAGAAGCGTGCTCTGAAGCTAAAAAGTAAATTGC
>NZ_JBEOOZ010000208.1:0-238 GCF_040309625.1 Psychrobacter sp. 78a-MNA-CIBAN-0178 | reverse complement strand
GCGCAGCACGTAGCGCGGCGAGATCTCGACCGGCGAGCCGTCGAAGTGCACGCAGTCGTGGATCACCTGCGCGGTCGGGTCGACCGCCCACGGGATCAGGCAGATCGTCGACGGATCGGGCACGCACACCATGTCGGGATCGGTCACGCCGGTCAGCGTGCCGTCCTCCGGATAGTCGCCGGTGACGGTCTGCACCATCACGGCCTGCGGCAGGCGCATCGATTCGCCGGATTCGAAC
>NZ_JBEOOZ010000207.1:0-238 GCF_040309625.1 Psychrobacter sp. 78a-MNA-CIBAN-0178 | reverse complement strand
ACGCTAAAGAGTGCGCTGACAATCCGCAAGAGATTGCTGAGCATTGGCAAGCGCTATCCTCTTATATGAGTGATATGCGCCATCATTTTAAAATCGAAGACAATCTAATCGTTGATGCCCTACTGCCTCATCAAGCTGCCCAACCTGAGGTGGCATCCGTACTTGATACATTGGAAGAGCAGCATAAGCAGTTAAATGAAGTAACAGCCAATATTCAAGCCTCTCAAGAGACTAAAAA
>NZ_JBEOOZ010000206.1:0-239 GCF_040309625.1 Psychrobacter sp. 78a-MNA-CIBAN-0178 | reverse complement strand
AATAGAAAGCTCATAAACTCTGGCGAGCCTTTAGGCTCGCTTTTTAGTTTTAAAGATTCTGATCCAATTGTGTTTTAAATAAATAATTTAAACTCACAAAAAAAGTCATTATTTCTCCCTGAGAGTGCCTATTTATAAATAGCCTCAAAATAAGAGAAGTAAATAATTATTAACGGACAATAATTATTAAGTTAATTTAAAATAAGGAAATTATATGACTTGCAGATATACCTCTACTC
>NZ_JBEOOZ010000205.1:0-239 GCF_040309625.1 Psychrobacter sp. 78a-MNA-CIBAN-0178 | reverse complement strand
GATTTACGGTCGGCACTCGGGCCGGTGCCGTCGTACCCCGGATGACGAGCTCGGGTTGCACCAGACGCTCACCGAGGAAGGCGGTGTCGCCGCGAATTGACCCCATGAGGGATTGGATCGCCATCGTGGAAATAAGCTTGACGTCCTGACGAAGACTCGTTAATGGGGGATCGGTGTACCTCATGAGGGCCGAGTCATCGCACCCAATCACTGATACATCATCGGGAACCGATAATCCC
>NZ_JBEOOZ010000204.1:0-239 GCF_040309625.1 Psychrobacter sp. 78a-MNA-CIBAN-0178 | reverse complement strand
CCATAGAAAGCACCCCTAAAGCAATTAAAAACGATACTTGCTGATTAGTTAGTAACTGATGCTGAGCGCCTAGCGCTATAAGTACAAAACCAAACTCCCCCATTTGCCATAGCATAAATGCACATGCTAGCGCGTCTTGTTTTCGCTCACCCATTAGCTGAGCACTTATTGCCATTACCGCTATTTTTAATACTAATAACCCAACTAATGCGCCAATAATAAGTAAGCTATTATTAAGC
>NZ_JBEOOZ010000203.1:0-239 GCF_040309625.1 Psychrobacter sp. 78a-MNA-CIBAN-0178 | reverse complement strand
GCCGTGTAGCGCTCGATCACGCCATCTTCCGCGAGGCGCCGCAGCCGCCGGTTCACCGCGGCCGTCGACAGGTTGACGCGCGCGCCGAGCTCGGCTTGCGGCGTCTGCGCGTCGCGCTGGACTTCCATCAGCAACTTGCGATCGAACGCATCGAGAGGGGTCGTCATGACGGTATGTCGAACCTCGGAAGAATGAGAAATTTTTGCGTCTGGGCGGCCGATTTGGCGATTTCATTCAGC
>NZ_JBEOOZ010000202.1:0-239 GCF_040309625.1 Psychrobacter sp. 78a-MNA-CIBAN-0178 | reverse complement strand
AAATTGCTGCCACCAAGGTTCAAGATGAAGCTTATCGTTTAGCTCGCGCCATAATTTAGCTCCATAATTAACGGCATGTTGGTTAATGGTAAGCTCAAACTTACAAATTGTTTGCT
This sequence comes from Psychrobacter sp. 78a-MNA-CIBAN-0178, assembly GCF_040309625.1. Lineage (NCBI taxonomy): Bacteria > Pseudomonadati > Pseudomonadota > Gammaproteobacteria > Moraxellales > Moraxellaceae > Psychrobacter > Psychrobacter sp. 78a-MNA-CIBAN-0178. The sequence continues at coordinate 123 of NZ_JBEOOZ010000202.1, read as the reverse complement.
TACACTTTAGCGCTGTAAGCTCAGCGCTATCTGCAAACTCATTAATAATTAAAAAGTCAGTTAACGCGACTTCAAGCTCGTAACTCCATTCGAGATTATCAGCCTCTTGTTCAAACTGTATTG
>NZ_JBEOOZ010000201.1:0-239 GCF_040309625.1 Psychrobacter sp. 78a-MNA-CIBAN-0178 | reverse complement strand
CAGTAGCAGTGTTTGTAGTGGTCAACTAATTTAGGACACCTGATAAGAGGTTTTGATTAAAGTAACGTCTTTCTGTTTCAGCTGGTGTTAAATAATTGTTGAAAGTGTGCGGTCTCACGGTTTGATAGTAGCCCCAGATATAATCACTAATGGCACTTTTAGCCTCAGCGATATTCTCATAACCGCCCTTTGGCATCCATTCTGTTTTAAAGCTTCTAAAGAAGCGCTCAGTTGGGGCG
>NZ_JBEOOZ010000200.1:0-240 GCF_040309625.1 Psychrobacter sp. 78a-MNA-CIBAN-0178 | reverse complement strand
ATGTTCCAGACTGCGAAGCATGGCGGGCTCCTGGCCGTCGTCGCGGAATCGGGCGGCGGCAAGACGACGCTGATGCGCGACCTCGAAGACCGCGTGATGCGCGAGAGTCATCCGATCATCGTCATCAAGCCGTACGTGCTGGCGATGGAGGACAACGACCAGAAAGGCAAGACGCTGAAGGCGACGCACATCGCGGAAGCAATCATGGCCGCCGTGGCCCCGCTGGAGAAGGTCAAGAGC
>NZ_JBEOOZ010000199.1:0-241 GCF_040309625.1 Psychrobacter sp. 78a-MNA-CIBAN-0178 | reverse complement strand
GTAGAAAACGGAGTATCTCCAAACTGTACTTATGGGGATGGTCCAGTGAAAGCAATTGTCATAGGCGACAGTCATGCGAATGCTCAAATGGTTGCCATTGGTAATAGAGCAGATTTAGCGGGTGGATGCGTTTTGAATTTAGGACTCGATAGCTGTCCCACGATAAAAAACGTATATATGGTTGATGAGCATGGAAAAAATCCAGATTACAACTGCGGTCAATTAGTAAAGAACGCTATCC
>NZ_JBEOOZ010000198.1:0-241 GCF_040309625.1 Psychrobacter sp. 78a-MNA-CIBAN-0178 | reverse complement strand
ACGCTGTGCAGACGCGCTTAAATTCGTCAGGCGTATTAAAATTGGTCAAGTGCTGCCATGTTTTTGGAATAGGTGCCGTGTGCATAATAGGTTCAATAAATCGCATCACTCTACGCTCGTTTTGGTCAATATACGCCCGCAATTCTGGCTCAATACTTAATCGATAAAGACCTAATAGCGGGTATAAATGGGCATCGTCTGCCAAACAAATCACGGATTTATCAGCTGCGTGAGCAATAAA
>NZ_JBEOOZ010000197.1:0-241 GCF_040309625.1 Psychrobacter sp. 78a-MNA-CIBAN-0178 | reverse complement strand
CCGAGGCGCTTTGCGCTACACTGAGAAGTTACTAGCTCTTCTCCTTCACTTCTCTTTGTCTTCTCGGTGGTGATAATAATCTCTTAATCACTTTATGAGCGAGGTATAAAACCTCACCTACAAAGCATTTTTTACCACCGAGAGCACCGAGGCGCTTTGCGCTACACTGAGAAGTTACTAGCTCTTCTCCTTCACTTCTCTGTGCTCTCTGTGGTGATAATAATATCTTAATTACTTACTC
>NZ_JBEOOZ010000196.1:0-242 GCF_040309625.1 Psychrobacter sp. 78a-MNA-CIBAN-0178 | reverse complement strand
GACTATAGCTATGCTAATTTAGCTCCATTAGAAAATGGAGAGGTATGGAGCTGGCGAGATACTAACTATACAGGATCTGGAAAATCTAAAGACAGTTTTATTTTTACCCCTACTAGAATCCTAGGTTTGTCAAAAGTTAACAAGGTTAATGCGTTTTCAGTTAATACCAACGATGGAGATTTATACCTGTGGGGGCTATCTACAACTAAATGTGAAAAATGTTCGAATGGGGGAAATTCCTC
>NZ_JBEOOZ010000195.1:0-242 GCF_040309625.1 Psychrobacter sp. 78a-MNA-CIBAN-0178 | reverse complement strand
CATGTAGGCTATTAGGACCGTTATTTGCCTCTAGTTGATACTGCGTACCAGATAAGCTAAAACGCCCTTTTGCAATACGATTAGCGTATCGACCTACTGTAGCGCCTAAGTAAAATGGGTTTTCAAGATAGTATTGAGGGTCATCGACGCTAAGCGTCATTTCTTGTTTTTTAAATTTAATGCTTTTTATTATTGCGCCAAATGGCAAAATTTCAGCTATTAAATTTTGACCATCACTAAGC
>NZ_JBEOOZ010000194.1:0-242 GCF_040309625.1 Psychrobacter sp. 78a-MNA-CIBAN-0178 | reverse complement strand
CTACCATCGTGGTTATTTAGTGAAAAGCCCTGATGAAAACAAATTTCAGTATATTAATAGGATTGATGCGTGGTGGAAGGGGGTGTTGCATAGCGACGATCAACTACGCCAACGTGTTGCCTTTGCATTGAGTCAAATATTGGTTGTATCGGATGCAAGTAGTAATGTAGGTAATCAGCCCGAGGGCATGATCACTTACTACGATATTTTGCTTAAACATGCTTTTGGTAACTATAGAGAGC
>NZ_JBEOOZ010000193.1:0-243 GCF_040309625.1 Psychrobacter sp. 78a-MNA-CIBAN-0178 | reverse complement strand
GCGCTGGGGTTGCTTCAGAAGAATTAGACCATGCCACGCCTGCCAACGCTGACGGTAGTTTGCTGGTATTATTTGATCCACTTGATGGTTCATCAAATATTGATATCAATATGGCGGTCGGACCGATTTTTTCTATATTACCGTATCACCGTCAAGGTCAAGTAAGTGCCGATAGCGACTTTTTACAAGCGGGCAATCAACAGCTTGCTGCTGGTTATCTATTATATGGTACCTCTACCATGC
>NZ_JBEOOZ010000192.1:0-243 GCF_040309625.1 Psychrobacter sp. 78a-MNA-CIBAN-0178 | reverse complement strand
AACATGGCCTCGGGAGCCAGATCGCGGGCGTGCGCAGCGACATGCAGAGTCTGGATCACCGGTTGACCGCGGGCGTTGCCGCGGCGATGGCGATGGCCAGCTTGCCGCAGGCGTATCTGCCTGGCAAGAGCATGGTCGCGCTCGGCGGTGGTGCGTGGCGCGGCGAAAGCGGTGTCGCGCTCGGCCTGTCCACCGTGTCCGACAACGGCAACTGGGTGCTGAAGGGCTCCGCGAGCAGTACAT
>NZ_JBEOOZ010000191.1:0-243 GCF_040309625.1 Psychrobacter sp. 78a-MNA-CIBAN-0178 | reverse complement strand
AATCTATCCGGCGTCGTTGTGGGGATTGCTCTCCGCGCCACGATGAGAGTCGCGCCTGACCGTCCTAAAAAACCGCGCGGCTTCAGAAGCCAATTTTTATGACAGGTTCTCGGTCAGGCCGGTGTGCCGTTCACGTCATCAAATTTCAGCGTTCGCAAAACCAGGTGGGTGATTCTTACAGCAACAAGCCGAAGTCGGTTAATCAGGCCGGCATACCTGCCGACCGCGCATCGAAGGTGGTAC
>NZ_JBEOOZ010000190.1:0-244 GCF_040309625.1 Psychrobacter sp. 78a-MNA-CIBAN-0178 | reverse complement strand
CATTTGTACTGATCTCGACCGATAAAGCGGTAAGACCGACCAATGTGATGGGCGCCTCTAAGCGTCTGGCAGAGTTAGTTTGCCAAGCGCTAAGCCATACGGATAGCCAAACCTGTATCAGTATGGTGCGTTTTGGTAATGTCCTAGGTTCGTCGGGCTCTGTTGTGCCTTTATTTACCAAGCAGATTGAGCAAGGTAAGCCGATTACGGTCACCCATCCTGATGTGACTCGTTACTTTATGAC
>NZ_JBEOOZ010000189.1:0-244 GCF_040309625.1 Psychrobacter sp. 78a-MNA-CIBAN-0178 | reverse complement strand
AGCCTGCACTACGCAAGTGGGTGAGGGCGCGGATAACGTCGGGATGGGCTGGCATGTTACTCAAGCGTTGTTCTGAGCTACTGTATTGCGCGCTATTTTGTTCTGAGCCATGTGACTTCCTTTCTCGTATAGATAATGAAATAAGGGTCATGATATAGCTTGGTTGCTTAACTTTAATTGGACGGTAATGACTATTCAAGATAAGGTTGAGCAATCACTCAAATTTATGCTGTCGCGTTTATCC
>NZ_JBEOOZ010000188.1:0-244 GCF_040309625.1 Psychrobacter sp. 78a-MNA-CIBAN-0178 | reverse complement strand
GAATATAAATATAATGATCTTTTGGAATTACGATCGTGAGTTTGAGTAAGTGCAATAGGTAAAGAAGGAGTTTATGTGGAAATACGAGACTTGTGAAAAGTAACCATTATCATATGATGTCATTTATATTGAAGCCATAGGGTATATATTAATCCAACGTGACAACTATAAGTAAGTCACTATTCATTTAAGTTCACTATTCTAGTATTCTGAAGGCTATAACTGCTCGGTAACCCTCCCAAAC
>NZ_JBEOOZ010000187.1:0-245 GCF_040309625.1 Psychrobacter sp. 78a-MNA-CIBAN-0178 | reverse complement strand
GTACAGCACTAATGGCTAAGAGGAGAATATCGATAAGTTCATGCTTTTTACAGCGTTCAATGCGAGGATCGGTAATTGAATCAAAGTGTTTCAGAAAAGTAGCTCTCATATTAAGTGACAAAGGTGATTATAATGCCTTGATCTGATCGCTACTTGTTCTAGAAGTTAAATTTATAATGATCTTGCCGTGGATTGTCATGTATAAACTACTTAATTTGATTGACTTGAGTGGGTTTCTTTACTAC
>NZ_JBEOOZ010000186.1:0-246 GCF_040309625.1 Psychrobacter sp. 78a-MNA-CIBAN-0178 | reverse complement strand
ACATAGGTAGGTACATCGCTGGCACGCAAAATCAAAACCCGAACATTTGGGTTTGACGTTGGGAAGATAAGCTTTCGCGACGCTTCAGGGTCCTCTAACAACTCAATCCCTGCGGCACGTAATAATGGCATGGTCTCTTCTAAAATACGCCCTTTAGACAAAGCTAACGTTAAGCCAGTAAACGCATCATTTACTTCATTTAATAATGTGTCGGCTGGCAAGGCTTCGGGCTGCGCAGTCTTATTG
>NZ_JBEOOZ010000185.1:0-248 GCF_040309625.1 Psychrobacter sp. 78a-MNA-CIBAN-0178 | reverse complement strand
GCTAAGGAGCTTGGTGAGAAAAAGTACATCAGTTCAAGTGACCAGCTAGCAGAAATCGAACGCCAATTTAATGATGATAAGTTATCCCTTGCGAAATACAATAGACAAGATTGCGTACTGGTTCTACGTATTTTTAACAAATTAAATTTACTTGATTTTGCTGTTGTTAGGAGTCAATTAACGGGGCTTGAACTTCATAGAATGGGCGGTTCAGTCGCTTCATTTGTTAACCTTTATCTGCCCTTACT
>NZ_JBEOOZ010000184.1:0-248 GCF_040309625.1 Psychrobacter sp. 78a-MNA-CIBAN-0178 | reverse complement strand
AGGTGCGCGGCCGCATCGTCGTCGACGTCAATGCCTGATCGCCCTTCGTGCCACTTTATCCAGGAGACCTCATGACTGCTCCAGACAACGCCCCCGTCAGCCGCTTTCCCGTGCCGGCGCTCGAAGACCTGCCCGACGACATTCGCGCACGCATCGCGGCCGTCCAGGAAAAATCGGGCTTCGTCCCGAACGTGTTCCTCACCCTCGCGCACCGCCCGGACGAGTTTCGCGCGTTCATGGCGTACCAC
>NZ_JBEOOZ010000183.1:0-248 GCF_040309625.1 Psychrobacter sp. 78a-MNA-CIBAN-0178 | reverse complement strand
ATCCGATGCAGACGTCGATGGGTTTCATCGGCCGCGAGCCGGTGCTGACGACGCACGGGCAACTCGACCAGCCGCGTCGCGGTGGTGGCCGGCGCGGCGCGCCGGGCCTGCCGGGCCTGAGCGGCTACGGCAGCCTGCCGGTTGCACCGTCGGGCTATGGCAACCGCACGGGCGGCGGTCGTGACGGCAACCGCATGGGTGGCGGCCGCGACGGCAACCGCGCCGGCGGTGGTCGCGATGTCGACGGC
>NZ_JBEOOZ010000182.1:0-248 GCF_040309625.1 Psychrobacter sp. 78a-MNA-CIBAN-0178 | reverse complement strand
ATGGTGGAGCCAAACGGAGTCGAACCGTTGACCTCCTGCGTGCAAGGCAGGCGCTCTACCAACTGAGCTATGGCCCCTGAGCGAGGATGCAATCAAAGCATCGCTTTGATCCGAGCGCAAGAGGAAATCCCTTAAAGGGGATTTACTTAGGGCTCTTTCACCTACATTAATAATGGTAGGCCTGGGCAGACTTGAACTGCCGACCCCCGCGTTATCAACACGGTGCTCTAACCAGCTGAGCTACAGGC
>NZ_JBEOOZ010000181.1:0-248 GCF_040309625.1 Psychrobacter sp. 78a-MNA-CIBAN-0178 | reverse complement strand
GCCGATATTGCTCAAGAGAAAAAAGACAAGGGTCTGACTGGACTACAACATGAAGTGACCTTTATGGGTTGGTTGCGCGCTTGTACCGTCAGTTACTTAGACTTGGCCGAAGGCAATATCTATCAATCGAGTGCCAATCCTGCCTTACATCCTGAAGTGCAAAGACGGCTCATGTGGGACGGTGAGCACAATCCGTATAACATCCTACCTGTCACAGAAGAGCGCAAGGCCGCCTTTAACAATCAAAA
>NZ_JBEOOZ010000180.1:0-249 GCF_040309625.1 Psychrobacter sp. 78a-MNA-CIBAN-0178 | reverse complement strand
GTATGGCTCAAGCAAAGAGGTCGTATTCCTGCAAACACACGAGTATGGCCTATTAGGTATATGTGATTTCACACATGTGAAGTCACCCGTTACCATTGCTAGTGAACCCCTTAAGCATATGGTGTTTCATTATCGTATGCCCGCCAGTGGCTGGGCTTACGCCCAAGTGATTTACGGCGGTGAAAGCTTTGCTGCTTTTTCTGATGGTGTGCAAAACGCATTTAAAGCAGCCGGCGGTGTGCCTAAAGA
>NZ_JBEOOZ010000179.1:0-249 GCF_040309625.1 Psychrobacter sp. 78a-MNA-CIBAN-0178 | reverse complement strand
CAATGATAGCAACCAGTATGTAAATGTGGCTCATACAATGCCAGTTGCCCTTGCATGGCAATCGCCGAGGCAGATAATAACGGAATTTGATAGCGGACGCTGACACGATTGATAATATCACGGGTGGCAAAATTATCAGTACAATCTAACAGCAGATCAGGCTTACCGACTGCCATATCGAGCAGCTCATAAGCATTGTCTTCGCTCAATCGTGCAACCGTACCACGCGCCCTAATTAAAGGATTGATG
>NZ_JBEOOZ010000178.1:0-249 GCF_040309625.1 Psychrobacter sp. 78a-MNA-CIBAN-0178 | reverse complement strand
ATTATATATGAAGTATATAAATTAGTTGATAGATTCTCAGACTCAAAAGAATTTATCTATCTACATGAGAATACAAATCAAGGGAAAACATTAGGAGAAATAAAGAAAAATAATTTAATCTTAGATTTTAGCAGAACTATAATACTAATAGATAAACCAAATATTAAAGACGTAGATAGAAGAAAAGAAAATATAAGAAAGCTCTTTGGCACTAATCATGTTTTCTTTATCGACGAGTTTGGATATGAA
>NZ_JBEOOZ010000177.1:0-250 GCF_040309625.1 Psychrobacter sp. 78a-MNA-CIBAN-0178 | reverse complement strand
GTTTATCGCTCTCTGTGGTCAAAGTATCATTTTCTTCGACTGTTGATTCATTTTCTGTCTCAACGTCAGTGTTGATGTCAATGTTGTCTTTATCAATATTATAGTCAGTCATATTTTCTAGTTCCTTATTAACCAGACTTGCAAAGTCAAGTTGGTAGCTCATGTTTAAATAAATGGTGCCCCTGATAAAAATTGCAAGGCTCGTCATTCAACAGGGTTAAAAATATTGGCGATTGACTGCCTGTTTGTT
>NZ_JBEOOZ010000176.1:0-250 GCF_040309625.1 Psychrobacter sp. 78a-MNA-CIBAN-0178 | reverse complement strand
GAATAGAGCCATTCAATTTTACTACTGTGAAGTTATGGCCAAACCAGATAAGCAAGTCGATACTCTTAAAGTTCCTCCCCATTCAATAGAAGCTGAACAATCTGTTTTAGGTGGCTTAATGCTTGATAACCAAGCTTTTGACCGCGTAGCTGAGCTTGTTGTATCACAGGATTTTTATACCCGCACGCACAAGTTAATTTTTGAGGCGATGACGGCACTTGCTGAGATTGGCGATCCGATAGATTTAATC
>NZ_JBEOOZ010000175.1:0-250 GCF_040309625.1 Psychrobacter sp. 78a-MNA-CIBAN-0178 | reverse complement strand
GCATCTACTTGCGTGTCTTTATCTAAATCAAGTTCAAAGGTTACGCCCCAAACCTGCTCACACTCTTCTTCTGTTAGTTCGCCAAAAAACTCTCTAAAACCTTCAATTAAATCAACTTTAGAAAAAATAACGTAAACAGGAAAGGTCATACCTAATTGGCTTTGCAGTTCTTGTAAGCGCTGTTTAATAGCGCGAGCATGTAGGTTTCTCTCAGTTTTGGTCTGGCTCATAAGCTCAGAAATACCCATAC
>NZ_JBEOOZ010000174.1:0-250 GCF_040309625.1 Psychrobacter sp. 78a-MNA-CIBAN-0178 | reverse complement strand
CGCTGAATTGGGATGACATTGCTAATGTATTGCTTAGCAAAGGCCGTATTGCAACTGTGGTACGCACCACCAAAGAAACCGACATCAAAGTCACCATTGACCTAGACAGTCAAACTAAGGGTAAGATTGAAACTGGCATTGGCTTTTTTGACCACATGTTAGATCAAATTCAAACCCACGGTAATTTTAAAATGGACGTGCACGTTGATGGCGATTTAGACATCGACGATCACCACAGCGTGGAAGACAC
>NZ_JBEOOZ010000173.1:0-251 GCF_040309625.1 Psychrobacter sp. 78a-MNA-CIBAN-0178 | reverse complement strand
AAATAAATAAACAAACCCAAACAACACCTACAACACACCCAAAACAAACACCAACCCCCCCCACCCCCCCCCACCACCACCCCCCCCACCCCCACCCACCCCCCCCCCACCCCCCCCCCCCCACCCCCCCCCCCCCCCCCCCCCCCACCCCCCCCCCCCCCCCCCCCCCCCACCCGCGGCGCACCGGCCTCCCCACCCAAACCCCCCCGCCCAGCCGTCCCCCGGTGCGGCACCACCACCCACTTACACTT
>NZ_JBEOOZ010000172.1:0-251 GCF_040309625.1 Psychrobacter sp. 78a-MNA-CIBAN-0178 | reverse complement strand
GGTGACGCCCGTGCTCAAGCGCTAAAACTTGCCGCAACCTTACCGCAAATCACCTTAAGCTCACGTGAGCGCGGTGATTTGATTATGCTCGGTATTGGCGGCTTTACGCCACTTGATGGTTTTATGAATCAAGCCGATTGGCAAGGCGTGGTCGATAATATGCGTCTGCAAACGGGCGCGAATGCTGGCTTGTTTTGGCCAATCCCGATTACCTTATCTGCGCCGAAAGTAACTGCTGATAACCTAAATAA
>NZ_JBEOOZ010000171.1:0-251 GCF_040309625.1 Psychrobacter sp. 78a-MNA-CIBAN-0178 | reverse complement strand
ATTTCCTCATCCGCGGCACGCGCTTCAACCAGGGCGTCCTGCTCAAGGCCATGCTCGACGCCGGCGCGGATGCGATCGGCGACCCGTCGCAGTCGCATTGCGTCGCGATCGATGCGCGCGCGCCGCTCTACGACGGCGGCATCTGCACACGGATCGATTGCGTGTCGCTCGGTATCGTCGTCAACCGCGATGCGCAGCGCTTCTACGACGAAGGCGAAGATTTCTGGCCGAAGCGTTACGCGATCTGGGGC
>NZ_JBEOOZ010000170.1:0-252 GCF_040309625.1 Psychrobacter sp. 78a-MNA-CIBAN-0178 | reverse complement strand
GGTTACAGCCTTCCGCCAAAAGAGCGTTGTACTACAACAATGAACTTAGTGTCGGGCGATGAAGCGGTTGCTGCTGATGTCGAAGACGTAGAAACCGAAAAATTAATGCAGATGAAGCGTTGTCCTATTTGTGAAACTGCAATGGACTCATACCTAATTGACGAAACCCGTAAACTACATGTGTGTGGTAATAACCCAGCATGTAAAGGGCATATAGTTGAAGAAGGTACCTTTAAAATTAAAGGCTACGAC
>NZ_JBEOOZ010000169.1:0-253 GCF_040309625.1 Psychrobacter sp. 78a-MNA-CIBAN-0178 | reverse complement strand
GCCGACAGGCTGCCGCCCGCGCCGACCGCCAGCGTGCTGCCGCCGCCGATCGTCGTGCTGCCGGTGTAGGTGTTCGCGCCCGACAGCGTCGTCGTCGACGGACCGTTCACCGCGAGGTTGCCGCCGCCCGAGATCGCGCCGCCGAGGCCGAGATCGTTCGCACCGCCGACCGTCAGCGTCGACCCCGCGCCGAGATTCACCGCGTTGCCGAGCGTCGTGCCCGGCGTGCTCGCGGCCAGCGTGCCGCCTGCAC
>NZ_JBEOOZ010000168.1:0-253 GCF_040309625.1 Psychrobacter sp. 78a-MNA-CIBAN-0178 | reverse complement strand
AGACAGGTGACAGTGATCATATAACAAAAACAACTATAACAGAGACTCTAAAGTTTGGTGGTAGTGTAGGTGGAGGATATTATGGTGCTCTTGCAGGTTCAGCCATTTTGGCAGTTGCTTTTGGGGTTAGCACTGGTGGCTTGGGTTTTGTTGTGTTAGGTGCAGGAGCAGTGATAGGCGGTACAATTGGAGGTTTGGCGGGCGGTGAAATTGGAGAGTTCGCTGGAGAACGACTTGGAGATAGGGTGAATAA
>NZ_JBEOOZ010000167.1:0-253 GCF_040309625.1 Psychrobacter sp. 78a-MNA-CIBAN-0178 | reverse complement strand
ATTCATACCACTGCCAACACGGTACGCCCAGCATTTCAGTTGATTAAAACCGCTCCGCAGTATTCCTTGGTATCCTCTATCTTCTTTATGCTGCTACCAGAACAAGTGGTGGTCTATGGGGATTGCGCCATTAATCCTGACCCAACAGCGGAAGAATTGGCAGAAATTGCCATTCAGTCGGCACAATCAGCAGCTGCATTCGGCATTGAACCCAAAGTTGCCATGATTAGCTACTCAACAGGCGCATCAGGTA
>NZ_JBEOOZ010000166.1:0-253 GCF_040309625.1 Psychrobacter sp. 78a-MNA-CIBAN-0178 | reverse complement strand
ATCAAAACCGTAGGTGATGGTCCGATAGATCTCGTTAACTGTCCTATTTTTAAGTACTCAGCTTATTTTAATTAATCCGCTCATGGTTCGTATTGATATAGAACATACAGTCGTGTTTTTATATATTACGTGTTTTTCTATATGAAAAGTATCAGTATGAAAAGTATCAGTAAAAATATAATAGTTAATAGATCTAATGAATGGTTGTGTTTAATTTTGGGATAGTCGATGGGCTGAAGTTAAGCGCTTATAT
>NZ_JBEOOZ010000165.1:0-253 GCF_040309625.1 Psychrobacter sp. 78a-MNA-CIBAN-0178 | reverse complement strand
GAGCCTTTCCTAAAAACTGTGTAACTGCTTATAATCCACTAACAGGAGAATAAGCAATGACTAACCAAACTGACATCAAGAAACTGGCTGAGCAAATGGCTGGTAGCATGAAAAGCTTCGATGACATCAAAGACTTTCAAAAGCAGCTCATGCAATCCTTTATCGATACTGCCTTGGAAGCTGAGATGGAAGACCATCTTGGCTACCCTAAGCATGAGAAAGCAGATAAGCCAAATAAACGCAATGGGCATAC
>NZ_JBEOOZ010000164.1:0-254 GCF_040309625.1 Psychrobacter sp. 78a-MNA-CIBAN-0178 | reverse complement strand
CAATTGGTTACGTGCCGCAGTGCTGGGCGCCAAAGACGGCATCATTTCGACAGCCGGCATCGTGATGGGCGTCGCTGGCGCCACCGTCGACCGTTCCTCCCTCCTTATTGCTGGTCTGGCTGGTCTGGCCGCCGGCGCTTTGTCGATGGCTGGCGGCGAGTATGTCTCCGTGAGCTCCCAGCGCGACATTGAAAAGACCGTCATGGCTAAGGAAACCGCTGAGCTACGCGACTTCCCTGACGAGGAGCTTGAGG
>NZ_JBEOOZ010000163.1:0-255 GCF_040309625.1 Psychrobacter sp. 78a-MNA-CIBAN-0178 | reverse complement strand
GGTCTACACTGTTCCCTGTATCTCGCAAGGTTTTCTTAACATCATAATGTTTATCGAATTTTGGTGGATTTGGATTTTTTTCAAACCAATCGTATATGTTTTCAACTAAATGATTGATAAAAATTTTTCTATCAGCAGGTGATGCACTGTCAAAAAAATCTAGACCATTAGTGAAAGTATTGGGAGGCGAGAGCGCAAGATTTTGCTGAAATCGACTATCCATATCGCCGTATGAACAATCAAACGGTACAACGA
>NZ_JBEOOZ010000162.1:0-255 GCF_040309625.1 Psychrobacter sp. 78a-MNA-CIBAN-0178 | reverse complement strand
CCATTATCAGATCTGATACATTTTCTCTTTTTACTAGTCTCATTCACAACCAAGCATTTCCATTTCTTAAAAGCTACAAATACATCAGATTTTTGTCTACGAAAATAAACTCATGATTTTCTAGTTGCATCATCAATCAATGTAACATAATAATGAGATCCACCAAGAGAAGATACATGAGTTGGTCTCCATACATCTATATGCATAAGCTCTAATTTCTCATTTTTCTTTTCCTTTCCACTCTTCACATAACTA
>NZ_JBEOOZ010000161.1:0-255 GCF_040309625.1 Psychrobacter sp. 78a-MNA-CIBAN-0178 | reverse complement strand
GCATTAAGCTGTGGATAAGGCGGTAAAGTAGCGCCATTATCAAAAGCTGTAAAATCGCGCAGATAGTCATTAACCAAGGCACGGGCAGGCTTTCCTGAAAACAGTCGTGTCAATCGCGTTTCAGCGCTTCGTTTACCGTGACTGGCATCAAGCAATGCCTGTTTATAACGGTCATTAATAGCACATTTATCTGTGGTCAAAAATGCCGTGCCAACCTGCGCCAATTGCGCGCCAGCAGTTTGTACTACCTTAATA
>NZ_JBEOOZ010000160.1:0-255 GCF_040309625.1 Psychrobacter sp. 78a-MNA-CIBAN-0178 | reverse complement strand
ACATATAACTTCATAAAATACTCCTTTATGTATTTAGTTATAATTATTCATATCACTGTATTAACGATATCAACTTTAGCTAATCAACCAAGCTTATTCAGTTATCTTATGTGAAGTTAATTTGGATAGATGTAATAGATATATAGGTTTAATAGACATAAAATCATTTTGCATGCTTCTCAATCCATGCGACAACCGTCGGCCAAATCTCTTTGGCAGCGTTACGGCTAATCATGATGCGGCTATGGGTATAAT
>NZ_JBEOOZ010000159.1:0-256 GCF_040309625.1 Psychrobacter sp. 78a-MNA-CIBAN-0178 | reverse complement strand
ATAGTACATTGTCCGACTTGATTAGCCGTACCAGCAGCAATAAACTCGCCTTGACGCTCGCACGTGCCTTGACAATTTGTACTATCTTGACAGGCTTTACCGGCATCTTTATAGGTGACTATACATTGGTGACACTGCTGACGACCGACTTTTGTGATAGTGCCGCCATACGCGATACATGCCTGCACAATTTCAGCGGGCGGATATACGCAGCCCTGATACGCTAATGGGTCAACGGTAGTGGTCAGTTTAGGAT
>NZ_JBEOOZ010000158.1:0-257 GCF_040309625.1 Psychrobacter sp. 78a-MNA-CIBAN-0178 | reverse complement strand
GTATTGCACCTGCCGATTTAGCTGTCGAATTTAGAAAAATTCATCAGTACGTTACGTTTTCAAGTTTTACCCCCGCACAGCATGCGCTTGCCGATATGCTCGAGCAGCAAGGTGAGCATATAGATGAGCTAAGCGGGTTTTATCAGCAAAAACGCGACTTATTAGCGAGTCATTTAAGTAACAGCCGTTTTAAAATTTTACCTAGCCAAGGCACTTACTTTTTATTGTTAGATTACAGCGATGTATCGGATTTAAAC
>NZ_JBEOOZ010000157.1:0-257 GCF_040309625.1 Psychrobacter sp. 78a-MNA-CIBAN-0178 | reverse complement strand
GGCTTTATCAAAAGCGGCGACCAGCTCTTCATGCTCAAAAGGATCTTGCATGGTAGACAAGCGCACATTGACCAGTTTTTGTGGCAAAATTTCAAAGCCTTCCATGAGGTCACTCAAGGCTTTATTCTGTGCTTGCATAACGGCCAATACTTGCAAGCTTGCGATAATCGCATCACCGGTACGACTTTTGTCTAAGCACAATATATGCCCAGATGGTTCACCGCCTAGTATCCAGTCATGAGCGGCAAGCTCTTGCA
>NZ_JBEOOZ010000156.1:0-257 GCF_040309625.1 Psychrobacter sp. 78a-MNA-CIBAN-0178 | reverse complement strand
CTTCGCCAATACTTGAATGAAATACCATTACATGGTCAATAATGCCATTAGGTTCATTAAGGATACCGTCACCATCAATATCATCTAAATCAGTTAAGTCATAATCCGCTAAATTAATATTAAACTTTGCAACTGCTTTCTCCACAGCCTCTTTAATTAAAGCGGGCGCATTTATATCCCGTGTACTGCCTTGGCGCTCACCATATATTTTTGCATTGCTATTAGCGGTTACCCAACCATATACCTGCCCGCTAAAG
>NZ_JBEOOZ010000155.1:0-257 GCF_040309625.1 Psychrobacter sp. 78a-MNA-CIBAN-0178 | reverse complement strand
CTACTGAATTAACCAATCTCATCTACCAGCGATGATGTCAGTTTTTCGACCTCAACCCTGACATCATCCCCTTCTCGATAACCTTCCACAAACGCTCTAAATTGTGTTTTTAGCCATGCCACATCCTGTTGTTTGGCTTTTTCTATGAACTCAAACAAAACATTTTCGATATCTTCCAAAGGAAAGCTATGCTCCATTGCTTGCATGATTAACGGATGAAACGTGGTTTCGATATTATCTTCGCCTATGATTAACTC
>NZ_JBEOOZ010000154.1:0-257 GCF_040309625.1 Psychrobacter sp. 78a-MNA-CIBAN-0178 | reverse complement strand
TAATCTTTGATTCGTTTATGGCATTTGCAAATACCCTCATAACTTTGATGGGGGTTTTTTTTTGGGTGCTTTTTATTGCTTTATGTTTTAGATTTTACTTAAAATATTTTACTACCGACTCATGAACACGACCGTCAGTACTTATAGTCAGTCCAATATTAAAAAGATACAGCTGGACTGGGATGAATTTTGTGCAGCCTCTGTCGGCATAGGCACAGCAAGCCAGAAAAATTCATCCCAGTTCCGCGTTATTAAAC
>NZ_JBEOOZ010000153.1:0-258 GCF_040309625.1 Psychrobacter sp. 78a-MNA-CIBAN-0178 | reverse complement strand
AGCCAGTACTTGTACTTCTTCGCCACCACGGCCATAAATAAACGGGTCACCACCTTTAATGCGGCACACTTTTTTGCCTTGTTTAGCAAGGTCGACCAGCATTTGGTTGGTATCTTCTTGAACAACACTATGATCGCCTAAGCTTTTACCTACACAAATAAGGTCAGCATCACGGCGCACTAATTCCATAATTTCGTCAGAGACTAAAAAGTCATACACGACGACGTCGGCTTGTTGCATAAGTTGCAGTGCTTTAAG
>NZ_JBEOOZ010000152.1:0-258 GCF_040309625.1 Psychrobacter sp. 78a-MNA-CIBAN-0178 | reverse complement strand
ACCGTGGTGCTCTAAAGAGCATATTCTCTGAATTGGTACGTCAAGAGCGTCTAGTTGTTGTTGAATCGTTTGGTGTTGAAGCTCCTAAAACTAAAGAGCTGAAAGCTAAATTAAAAGCAATGAACTTAGAAGATGTTCTAATTGTTACAGCTGAAGTTGATGAGAATTTATTCTTAGCAGCTCGCAACTTATACAAAGTTGACGTGCGTGACGTAGCGGGTCTTGACCCAGTTAGTCTAATTGCGTTCAACACTGTTC
>NZ_JBEOOZ010000151.1:0-258 GCF_040309625.1 Psychrobacter sp. 78a-MNA-CIBAN-0178 | reverse complement strand
CTTGATGACATATCAACTTGATTAACCAGTGGGTTATTAAGTGCCCCATCAAGTGCAGTAGTAAGCTCGCTTTCTTCATCGCATTTACCAACACCTAGTACTGCATCACCCTGGCAATCCATAATTTTGGCAAAATCGTTTAAATCAACATTAATAAGTCCCTGAAAACAAAGCATATCGATTAATGATTTTATCAGTGAATGTAGTATTTGGTTTGAATGTTTAAACGCATCGAATAAGCCAATATCGTTACCTAGC
>NZ_JBEOOZ010000150.1:0-260 GCF_040309625.1 Psychrobacter sp. 78a-MNA-CIBAN-0178 | reverse complement strand
ATACCCGCCTCTACTTTTTTACGTTTTTGGATCCAATCAGCGCATTTGTCGCTCAGTGTTAATGGCGCTGATCCAGAAGGTCCGCCTAAACACTTTTGCAGACCAACAGAAAGTGAATCGAGTTTCCATTCATCGGCAGGAAGTTCGTTACCCACAATGGAGGCGGTAGCATCACAATAAAATAGTACATCGTGCTTTTGGCAAATATCGCCAATATGCTCAAGAGGTTGGTTCATGGTGGTGGATGTATCGCCTTGTAC
>NZ_JBEOOZ010000149.1:0-260 GCF_040309625.1 Psychrobacter sp. 78a-MNA-CIBAN-0178 | reverse complement strand
CTGCAATACCTTCGCGTGCATCGATAACTAATAATACTACGTTAGCATCTTCAACCGCTTTCAAGGTTTTAATTACCGAGAATTTCTCTATAACTTCATTTACTTTACTGCGACGTCGAACACCAGCAGTATCAATTAACACGTACTCTCTACCTTCGCGTGACATTGGAATGTAAATACTGTCACGAGTGGTACCTGGCTCGTCATAAACGACGACACGTTCTTCGCCGAGGATACGGTTAATCAGTGTTGATTTACCC
>NZ_JBEOOZ010000148.1:0-260 GCF_040309625.1 Psychrobacter sp. 78a-MNA-CIBAN-0178 | reverse complement strand
ATGCTACTTGCTCAGTCTCTGCAAAGAAATTATCTGGATAGCGGTTCAATACCATTTTACCCACAACTTTCACTGGTACCAATTCTTCTGGAATCAGCTTGGTTGCATCGAGATGGTCAAATGGGAATTCGTTGGCTTCTTCTTCGGTAAATAACTGTACGCCAAACTCCCACTCAGGATAGTCACCGTTGTTGATTGACTCAAACAAGTCGCGGCGATGATAGTCAGGATCAGCACCTGAGATTTTCACTGCCTCATCC
>NZ_JBEOOZ010000147.1:0-260 GCF_040309625.1 Psychrobacter sp. 78a-MNA-CIBAN-0178 | reverse complement strand
AAACAAAATATATTAAATCCTAACGACTATAAAAAAGTCCGTATCACATCGTTGTTAGTCAGTGACGAAAGCGGCGGTAGCTTAAATCTAGCGGGCGAGTACGGTGTCGATAGTATCAGTAAGTCCGGTAGTAATGATGCATATGTGTATGAGCTGACGCTTGCTGATGGCTACAAAGATATTAATCCAAGCTTTTATATGCTGACGGCAAACACGACTGGCGTAACATCTGGTGTATTAACAGATAATGATAACAATGT
>NZ_JBEOOZ010000146.1:0-262 GCF_040309625.1 Psychrobacter sp. 78a-MNA-CIBAN-0178 | reverse complement strand
ATGACTGAGGCGAAAGCCAAGGGCCTTAATTAATCATCTATAATGCTTAATTAAACTGCCTAAATTCATATGGGTGACTGGTGCATATTCACACCAATCGACGTCATTACTAGGTGCGTAGTCATATTTAAATTGAGTTTAAATAATAAGAACACTTGGTTTTTGAATAAAAAGATCAAGAAAACACAGCTGCCTGCTTGACCGGAATTTTCTAATGGGTGACCCCTTTACTTTCAATCGATGTGAACGTAAACGCCATGAA
>NZ_JBEOOZ010000145.1:0-262 GCF_040309625.1 Psychrobacter sp. 78a-MNA-CIBAN-0178 | reverse complement strand
CTCATCAACAAGTCAAAATTTCATTGCTACAAGAGGCAACTCACATAGTATTGATTGTTGAAGATGATGGTGGAGGGATTGACCCCGTTGAGCGAGAAAACGTATTTAAGCCTTTTACTCGATTAGATAAAAGTAGAGGCAAGGACACTGGTGGCTTTGGTTTAGGGCTTGCTATAGTTGCTAAAATTGTGTCGTGGCACCAAGGAGAGTGTAAAGCAGAAAGCTCAAGCTTAGGTGGTGCTAAATTTATTGTATATTTACC
>NZ_JBEOOZ010000144.1:0-263 GCF_040309625.1 Psychrobacter sp. 78a-MNA-CIBAN-0178 | reverse complement strand
ATTATGACCTTGGTTGCTAGCCTGATGTGTCTGTTTGCCTATTTGACTTCTAATGAAAATGCCACGCGCCTGCCTGCATTTAAATGGTTTAAACGCTTACTCATTGTGGCATTCATTTTGCTGAGTATCGGTATTCTTTTGACATTTAATAACTTCTGGGTGAGCCATCGCTAAGGGAGTGATTTTGCCAATTCTAAAAAGAATAAACCTTCTTTTTTGGGTTCGCCATTATTACCATCTTCTGGAAATGGCTCGGTATTACC
>NZ_JBEOOZ010000143.1:0-263 GCF_040309625.1 Psychrobacter sp. 78a-MNA-CIBAN-0178 | reverse complement strand
ATAAGGCACTCCATTAAATGCGCCTGCTGGCAATCCTGCCTGCGCGGCATTATAGGCACGCTCATCAAAGCGATGGATAATCGCATTTAATTTTGGATTGATTGTGTTGGCTTGCTGAGTCGCAGCATCTAGCAACTCTTTGGCACTGACCTCACCCGAGTTGACGAGCGCGCCTAAACCTAGGGCATCATATTGGGTATATTCTTTAAACATAGTAGCGTCCTTGCTGGATGGATTACTTGATTGTATCGCGTAAACAATAC
>NZ_JBEOOZ010000142.1:0-264 GCF_040309625.1 Psychrobacter sp. 78a-MNA-CIBAN-0178 | reverse complement strand
ATCCGGACATCTCGACGGAGGTCAGGGTGACGTTGCCGCTCAGGCTGGAAGGCAACAGTTCGGTCGGAGAAGTCCACTTGATGAAGAAGGGTAACTGCGGGTCTGCCATCAGGCCCTTAATCCCGATTTGACGCCATTCGAGGTGACGACCGTCGGGGAAAGTACGCTTACCGGGCACCGACTGGCGCTCAAGGCGCTTCTCATAAGGAGCGAGATCGTCGACGGAGACGGCCCACCCCATCCAGCCGCCGCCCTGCTCTTGGC
>NZ_JBEOOZ010000141.1:0-265 GCF_040309625.1 Psychrobacter sp. 78a-MNA-CIBAN-0178 | reverse complement strand
GTGCACGACCCGCACGTTTACGTTCGTTTTCAGTAAGGTGGCGCTTACGGATACGAATGTTTAGTGGAGTAACTTCAACTAGCTCGTCATCATCGATGAACTCAAGCGCTTGCTCAAGTGAGTAGTTAAGGTGTGGAGAAAGCGTTTGCGCTTCATCAGTACCAGATGCACGTACGTTAGTTAACTGCTTGCCTTTAAGGGCGTTAACTGTAAGGTCGTTATCACGGTTATGAATACCGATAACCATACCTTCGTATACTTCAAC
>NZ_JBEOOZ010000140.1:0-265 GCF_040309625.1 Psychrobacter sp. 78a-MNA-CIBAN-0178 | reverse complement strand
GTATTGAACGTGTACGTGAGCAATCGACTCAAAATGACGACAACACCGTATTTGAAGATTTAAGCGAAGTTGAAATGCTCAACCCGCTTAACTTATTAGAACAAGCATTTGCAAACGATAAAGATATGGCAGGGCAAAGCGTACCCGATGAGCTAAAAGCACTTTTAAGTGATGTGATAAACGAGCTTACGGAGCAAGAACAACTATGAAAATAACCGCAGTTCGTATTCATAATTTAGCTTCAATAGTTGATGCTGAAATAGAC
>NZ_JBEOOZ010000139.1:0-265 GCF_040309625.1 Psychrobacter sp. 78a-MNA-CIBAN-0178 | reverse complement strand
GGATGGCAGTTTTCTGTGCCCATGCCTGTTTGACGGAAGGGTAATGTTTTCATCACATAATCGTCAAAACCAAGCCCATGCGCCCAGCATATTTGACCAAGATAACGATAGATACGCTTGGGAAGGAGTTCAGTGCGAGGAGAGCTAATACCGAGCTTTTCAAAAGGATCTAAAACTACTGCATTTGAGTTTTTAGCATGACCACGGCGATACCATTCAGCAATCATCTGACGGTATTTTTCTACACCTGTATGTGGGTCTGAAT
>NZ_JBEOOZ010000138.1:0-266 GCF_040309625.1 Psychrobacter sp. 78a-MNA-CIBAN-0178 | reverse complement strand
GGTTATCTGGTGCCTGAGGGGGAGGCTTTTCAAATTAGCACTGAAAATGTCGACCATGAAATTGCCGCGCAAGCGGGACCACAACTTGTAGTGCCGGTTAAAAATGCTCGCTTTGCGCTTAACGCTGCCAATGCTCGTTGGGGCAGCTTGTATGATGCGCTATATGGCACTGACGCGATATCTGAAGAAGGTGGCGCGGAGCTCACTAAACAATACAACCCGGTACGCGGCAATAAAGTTATCGCTTTTGCCAAACAACACTTAGA
>NZ_JBEOOZ010000137.1:0-267 GCF_040309625.1 Psychrobacter sp. 78a-MNA-CIBAN-0178 | reverse complement strand
GGATAATAAAGGCACAAATGCCTTCACCGCGAATGGGATGCGGCATACCGACTACGGCAGCTTCTACCGTTGCTGGATACGAGTCTATCGCACTTTCAATTTCAGCAGTACCCAGTCTGTGCCCTGAGACATTTAACACATCATCAACACGCCCCGTAATCCAGTAGTGACCGTCTTCATCACGCTGCGCGCCATCGCCAGTAAAATAATAACCCGGATATTCAGTAAAGTAAGTCTGCAAAAACCGCTCATGGTCATTATAAATAC
>NZ_JBEOOZ010000136.1:0-267 GCF_040309625.1 Psychrobacter sp. 78a-MNA-CIBAN-0178 | reverse complement strand
AGGCGATATAGTACGATTTACTACATCGATTGTTAGTGACATTCTTGATTTAATAACTAATAACCCAATTAGCTTATCTAGTTCAGATATTAAATGGGCTATGGGTATTGATGTTGATGATGAAGATAACGATAACGATACCACGGATCAAAGAGATGATATTTTTGGTGATCCTCTGCATTCAAAGCCTGTTGCGCTTGATTACGGTAATGATGATATTCGTATTCTAATTGGTACCAATGCTGGCTTTTTGCATATGTTTAAAGA
>NZ_JBEOOZ010000135.1:0-268 GCF_040309625.1 Psychrobacter sp. 78a-MNA-CIBAN-0178 | reverse complement strand
CCACACCACGCTCAGCTTCTTTCACGGTATAAATACCACTGAGTGCCCATACAATTACAGCAATTATAAGTATAAATGAAATACCGGCTCCACCAAGTCCACCGCCGCTACCATTGCCCGGTTTTTTGCCGCCAAATAAGCCACTAAACTTGTTACTGAATTTACGCAGCACCTCGTCTAAATCAGGTGGGCCTTGATCTCGTCCGCCTTTGTTATTCCACGGATCTTTATCATTGCCATTATTACCCGGTTCATTCCAGGCCATAGC
>NZ_JBEOOZ010000134.1:0-270 GCF_040309625.1 Psychrobacter sp. 78a-MNA-CIBAN-0178 | reverse complement strand
GAATTATAACAAAGCGAGACAATTGGCTAGAGCCGCTTAGCAAAATAAATATTGTGATGGGGTGGGTGGTGCTCGTTAGTATGCTTGCTGTTAACTCCCCTTTATTAAATTTTCAAAGCTTATCTACAAACAGCCAAATAGCGCGTTTAGATGCAGATAAAGTAACAATAGAAAAGTTTGACTATTACTATTTTGAGTACAGCTTAGGACGCCAAGGTTATTTAGCTATGCAGTTATTAAAACAGAAAATTGAAACGAGTCACCCAGAGC
>NZ_JBEOOZ010000133.1:0-271 GCF_040309625.1 Psychrobacter sp. 78a-MNA-CIBAN-0178 | reverse complement strand
CTATAATGTATTTTGACCCAGCTGATATAGGTCGCGTAAGGCGCTTTTTTGAAGACATAGACGACGAACAACGCCGCCGCGTAGAAGAACAACGCTTTAACGCACTGGCAAGCTTTGCCGAAGCGCAAACATGTCGTCGTCAAATATTACTTAACTACTTTAGTGAATATCAACGCGAACCTTGTGGCAACTGCGATATTTGCTTAAATCCGCCAAAAAGCTTTGATGGTACGTTAGTCGCTCAGCAAGCACTTTCGTGTGTGTACAGAGC
>NZ_JBEOOZ010000132.1:0-271 GCF_040309625.1 Psychrobacter sp. 78a-MNA-CIBAN-0178 | reverse complement strand
CATGTAGCCCCATTTGATAGCCCAAATCCTATTGGTTTGATTGAGCTTGAAGAAGGCGTACGTATTCCAGCAGGCTTAATCGGAGTTGAAGAAGGTGTAGCTCCTAAAATTGGCCAAAAAGTGCAAGTCGAATATCACACATTTGATGGTGAGCTGACCTTGCCACAATTTAGACTTGTTCCAACTAAGGAGTCGTAATGGATTTTAATTTAAGCGAAGAGCAATCAGCCATTGCAGAAATGGCCAATAGCTTATTTACCGATACCTGTAC
>NZ_JBEOOZ010000131.1:0-271 GCF_040309625.1 Psychrobacter sp. 78a-MNA-CIBAN-0178 | reverse complement strand
CACGACATCCGCAGCCGCCTCGGCGACGATACCGTGATCGCGCAGTCGGTCAACGACATTCCCGGCGTGTGGATCAGCTTCAAGATCGACGACGACGATTACTGGGTCGCGCTCGACCGCGATCAGCTCGACAACGTCACGGGCCTGCAGTGGGCCGGCTGGGGGCTGTTCGCGCTCGCGCTGTCGCTGTTCGGCTCCGCGTTCATCACGAGTCTCGTGAACCGGCCGTTCTCGCGGCTCGCGCTCGCCGCGCGCCAGGTCGGTTCGGGCC
>NZ_JBEOOZ010000130.1:0-272 GCF_040309625.1 Psychrobacter sp. 78a-MNA-CIBAN-0178 | reverse complement strand
ATGCTGTTCTGTTAGCGCTTGCACAACCTTATCAGTAGACGTTTTTATCACGTCATCAGACAAAGTCTGGCTGCTGTCTTGCCATACTAGTGCAAATGCCAGTGAGCGCTGACCTTCCGGTACTTTATCGCCTTGATAAACATCAAATAACCACAGATCCCTCAATAGCTCACCTGCAGCAGCACGAATCGTGGTTTCTAGTGTCTGCAAACTAATATCGCTATCGACTAGAATGGCAATATCGCGGCGTACTTGTGGGAACTTGCTAGGTG
>NZ_JBEOOZ010000129.1:0-272 GCF_040309625.1 Psychrobacter sp. 78a-MNA-CIBAN-0178 | reverse complement strand
ATGTAAAGCGTTTTGAATGGCTACCAAAGTGGCTACCAAATATCAAAAAATGGCTACCAGATTGGCTACCTACAATGGGGTTAAGATATGACAAAGAAAACTATCAAGCTAGACTCACAAATCCAAAAAGCCGTTAAAGATACTATTCAAGCTGGTAAGACAGTCAGCTACCCCATTGCTGGCTATAAAGGCTTAGAAGTACGGATAAGACCGCATAAGAATGGCTTAGATGCTGCAATAGATTTTAGACACCGCTACACCCACCCTATTAC
>NZ_JBEOOZ010000128.1:0-273 GCF_040309625.1 Psychrobacter sp. 78a-MNA-CIBAN-0178 | reverse complement strand
AGTTATCCCAGCGCTCATCCAAAATAGTTTTTGCGTGTTCCAAATTTATTGCGCTATACACATCATTAGTGCACGTTACTAAGCGCATACGCTCCAACTTTTCAAGCGCATCGCTAATTTCAAAATCAAGATCGCACTGGTATTTGCTTTTAAACCAATGCTCTATTTGTTCATCAAGCGTTTGGGCGGTTAAGCCGTTTTCTGATTTTAGTAAAAACGTATACGCAAGCAGCGCTTCTTTTATATCTTCTTCTTCGGCGGCGTCTATAAGGG
>NZ_JBEOOZ010000127.1:0-274 GCF_040309625.1 Psychrobacter sp. 78a-MNA-CIBAN-0178 | reverse complement strand
AGCTCTAATAGTGGGTAAACCACAAACTCGCGATCACTCAAACCATAATGAGGCACGGTTAAGCGCGCCGTATTTATAATTTGATCATCAAATAATAGGGTATCGATATCAAGTGTGCGTGGACCCCAACGCTCAGCTTTTCTTACTCGACCATGCTCAAGCTCAATACTTTGTGTTAAATCAAGTAATTGCTCTGGAGCAAGGGTCGTTTTAATACAGGCTACGGCATTGATATAGTCTGGTTGATCTTGTGGGCCCATAGGCTTACTTGCAT
>NZ_JBEOOZ010000126.1:0-274 GCF_040309625.1 Psychrobacter sp. 78a-MNA-CIBAN-0178 | reverse complement strand
GTGACGCATTAACCATTGGCGCTAAGTCAGTTTTATTAATAATTAATAAGTCAGACTTGGTGATACCCGGACCGCCTTTACGCGGAATCTTATCACCGGCACACACATCAATCACATACAGAGTAAGGTCTGATAGCTCAGGGCTAAAGGTGGCGGATAAATTATCACCGCCACTTTCAACCAATACCAGTTCTAAATTTGGGTGGCGCTCTTGTAGGGTGTCAATAGCAGCCAAATTCATCGAAGCATCTTCGCGAATCGCGGTGTGCGGGCA
>NZ_JBEOOZ010000125.1:0-275 GCF_040309625.1 Psychrobacter sp. 78a-MNA-CIBAN-0178 | reverse complement strand
AGATGATACAGCCCAGCCAAAGCCATAATGCACAAAGTGGTTAGTAACGAGTAATACAAAACCAATAATTAAATGATTTACAAAAAAGTGGTTTAAATCGCCTCGCCATTCGCTACGTAATATTTTTTGATCTTTACGATGAGGTAATAACTTTTCAATCACAATAAATATAAGTGTTGAGCCGAGTAAATCTAAAATAAACCAATCAAGCCCTATATAAGGTGTATCAGAAGCAAATTCGTTTACTTCAACGTTTGGTCCGCCAAACATAATAG
>NZ_JBEOOZ010000124.1:0-275 GCF_040309625.1 Psychrobacter sp. 78a-MNA-CIBAN-0178 | reverse complement strand
GGTATAACCTGTAGCATTGGTGTTTCTACTTCCATAAAGTCACGGTCTGCTAAAAAGCGACGAATGCCTTCAACTACTTGTGAACGAATGCGGAATGTTTCGCGCGTTGCTTCGTTAGTAATTAAATCAACGTAACGTTGGCGGTACTTTGTTTCTTGATCTGATAAGCCATGGAATTTTTCAGGTAACGGACGAAGTGACTTAGTTAATAATTGGTACTCAGTCATTTCTACGTATAAATCGCCTTTACCTGATTTATTTAGCGCGCCTTTAAC
>NZ_JBEOOZ010000123.1:0-275 GCF_040309625.1 Psychrobacter sp. 78a-MNA-CIBAN-0178 | reverse complement strand
GCTTTGTATGGGACGGAAACACTGCGGGTGTTTACACTTACAACAAAGATGACGGCGCGGTAAATGGTGTCGGTCGTGGTGACAAAACAGTTCAATATCGTAACAGCTTTGGCGACGTAAGTTTTGCCGTGCAAGCCCAACTTAAAAACAGTGCTTTCTATACTTGTGATGTAGAAAATATCACTCAAGATGCCTGTGAAGAGTTATGGGCAGCAAGTTCAACGTCGGCACAGCAAGTTGAGTATAACTATACCTATGGTGGTGCTGTCACTTAC
>NZ_JBEOOZ010000122.1:0-276 GCF_040309625.1 Psychrobacter sp. 78a-MNA-CIBAN-0178 | reverse complement strand
AGTTTAACGTGGTTTAAATTCGCTTGGCGCGTGACGCTTCTGTTGATGCAGAAGCGATCGGTGCAACGCGGCAGACCCGCAGGGACAAGAACCTATGAAAGCGAGCCAGCGCGCGCTTTCGGCGTTGCCGTGCGCGAGGCACGGACCGCGCAGGGGCTGGCCCAGGAGGTGCTCGCGGAACAGGCGGGCATCGCCCGGTCGCACATGGGCAAGATCGAGCGCGGCGAGCACATGCCCACGCTGGTGTTGATCCTGCGGATCGCGAAGGGGCTGGGG
>NZ_JBEOOZ010000121.1:0-276 GCF_040309625.1 Psychrobacter sp. 78a-MNA-CIBAN-0178 | reverse complement strand
ATATTGAGCTGGTGAAATATACCCAATTGAAGATAATAAGCGTTGATTATTAAACCAATTGACCCACTCTAACGTTGCGTATTCAACAGCATCAACATTCTTCCACGGGCCATTTCTGCGAATAATCTCTGTTTTAAATAATCCATTTATTGTTTCAGCCAATGCATTGTCATAAGAGTCACCCACACTGCCTACAGACGCTTGAATTCCAGCTTCAGCAAGTCGCTCAGTGTATCGTATAGACAAATATTGGCTGCCTCTGTCGCTGTGGTGAAT
>NZ_JBEOOZ010000120.1:0-276 GCF_040309625.1 Psychrobacter sp. 78a-MNA-CIBAN-0178 | reverse complement strand
ACGCAAAATGATGCGCTTGATACTGCCCAGAATACGCTTGATTTAAGTTATTCCATTGATGAAGCATCAAATCAGCAAGCACTTGTGTTTAAAGCAGTAGGTGGGAAAAACGACATTGATTTTGCACTCGATATGTCAACCATTGGCGCTAAAGACACGCAGCAAATGCAGCAGTATTTAGCGTCGCTAGATCAAAGCCTAGAAGATAGTCGGGTTAATAGTAGTGAGGACGATAAAAAATCGGCATTTGGCCGCAAAGGCGACGAGGCAATGCAG
>NZ_JBEOOZ010000119.1:0-277 GCF_040309625.1 Psychrobacter sp. 78a-MNA-CIBAN-0178 | reverse complement strand
CCTGAATACACCCAAATTTGGTTATGGGCAGCTGGAGCATGTTGGTTTATCGGTTTTGGTTTATTTGTATGGTTTTACGCGCCGATTTTACTGCGTCCACGTCTTGATGGTCGTCCTGGATAACGTGAGCTAAATTGATGACGCAAGTTAACGAAACAGTTAACTATACTAAACAGTTCAAAAGTAGTGCTACAGACTTATCGAACAATGTAGCGCTGTAAATTAAGAGATTGGAGAAAGGTTAGCAATATGATGGATCTACTTATCGATGTAATAA
>NZ_JBEOOZ010000118.1:0-277 GCF_040309625.1 Psychrobacter sp. 78a-MNA-CIBAN-0178 | reverse complement strand
CAGTAACTCATCAAGCCAATCAACCACTTCTGAACGAGATTTACCTTGCTTCATCTTTACAGAAATAATGTATTCTACAAACTCTGCAGAATTCATTTGTATCAGCGTGTGATTGTTACCTGATAGAAGACTTTTAATTTGATTTTGACGTTGCCTTTCGGCAATAGCACGGCGAGCATATGCAGACATAGGAGTTCCTTAAGTGTATTTTTTAATCCGTTAATCATAAGTTTAAATAATAGTCAAAATATAAGCAATAAAAAAGCGAGTATATAAC
>NZ_JBEOOZ010000117.1:0-278 GCF_040309625.1 Psychrobacter sp. 78a-MNA-CIBAN-0178 | reverse complement strand
CATTAGGACTTCGCAATGCGATGATTGTGGCTATATCACTGCCACTAACGGCACTCTTTACCCTCACCTGTATGAAATATACCGGACTGCCTATTCACCAAATGTCGGTGACCGGTTTGGTGGTTGCGCTGGGCATTATGGTCGATAATGCGATTGTGATTGTTGATGCGATAGCCCAACGTCGTCAACAAGGTATGAGTAAACTTGAAGCTGTGTCTAAAACGCTACACCATTTATGGTTACCCTTGGCGGGTTCGACCATTACCACCATGCTAGCC
>NZ_JBEOOZ010000116.1:0-278 GCF_040309625.1 Psychrobacter sp. 78a-MNA-CIBAN-0178 | reverse complement strand
ATGCAACATCGACAGCGGTGAGCTTATCCGTTGTTGGATAGGCTTGGTTAATCGCTTCATCGGCTTGGTTTACCTTCGCATGCTGCAGCTTGGCATTGATAAAGTTTCGACTATCTAGCCATAGCTTGCCACCTACTGATATGCTCTCTGCATCACCGCCAAGAGCGTGACCGAGCGGATAGCCTTGCTGATAGTAACCATCGGTATAGAGAAAATGATCATACGATACGCCTTTGACATCGCCACTACTCCGCGTGTCTGCATACTCAGCATAAACC
>NZ_JBEOOZ010000115.1:0-278 GCF_040309625.1 Psychrobacter sp. 78a-MNA-CIBAN-0178 | reverse complement strand
ATCTAATGCTTATTCAGATTTTCATGGTTCAGGTCTCAACCCTGCAGCTAATGTTTGCTTGACTGACTTGGGCTTTGTAGCACCTCGTTTCGGTTGGGTAA
Source organism: Psychrobacter sp. 78a-MNA-CIBAN-0178 (assembly GCF_040309625.1). Lineage (NCBI taxonomy): Bacteria > Pseudomonadati > Pseudomonadota > Gammaproteobacteria > Moraxellales > Moraxellaceae > Psychrobacter > Psychrobacter sp. 78a-MNA-CIBAN-0178. The sequence continues at coordinate 177 of NZ_JBEOOZ010000115.1, read as the reverse complement.
CGGTACGTGAACAGACCAACTAATAATCCGATAATAGTCAGTTTACCTTTATCCCTTTGATTATATTTTCAATTTTTTGACTTTATATATTCATTGATTTTTAGATAAATCGGCTGAGGCTTAGTTCAAGTTAATGATAGAGCCTACTGGCAACAAACAGTTGGCTCTATTTTTTAC
>NZ_JBEOOZ010000114.1:0-279 GCF_040309625.1 Psychrobacter sp. 78a-MNA-CIBAN-0178 | reverse complement strand
GCTATATAGTGAGAGATTTAGAAAGATAACTTAGACTTACTTTTACATTACAGGACTTTTATTTAAAAACCTCACTCAAGTGAGTGAGGTTCATAAAGGTTTAGGCTAAGGCAATGCTGGATAAATGTAGCTTGCATCTAAACCTAAAGGAATACCAAGTGCCCAATAACCTAATAAAAAGATACTCCAGCCAATCATAAAGGCAATTGAGTACGGCAGCATAATAGCAATTAAAGTGCCTATACCGGTGCCTTTGACATACTTTTGACAGTACACCAC
>NZ_JBEOOZ010000113.1:0-279 GCF_040309625.1 Psychrobacter sp. 78a-MNA-CIBAN-0178 | reverse complement strand
ATGCTAGATAACGTCTCACCTTTTTTCACTTTATAATGAGTCTGTGAGGTTAATGAGTCAGGTCTCTCATTAGTTTTGCCAGTTAATCTACTGCCCGTTGGCGGCACTTTAATAAATTGACCTGGAACTATTTTATCAGGGTCTTTGATGGTCGATTTATTGAGCTGCGCTAGTATTTGCCATGTTGTGTCATGCATTTTAGCAATGGTGTATAGATCTTGACCTTTCTTAACTTCGTACTCATCTTTACCTGCCACAACTTTATGGGTACTTCTTTTG
>NZ_JBEOOZ010000112.1:0-279 GCF_040309625.1 Psychrobacter sp. 78a-MNA-CIBAN-0178 | reverse complement strand
AGCCATAGGTGATTCCATTCAAAAAACTAGGTCAAGCTTATAATCATATTAGCCGTTAAAGGGAGTTTTTCTATATATATATCAAACGTTCATTATTACCTATATAATTAGTCACAGTGATAAACCTGCTAAGTTCGAACTATCGAATATAGCTATCAAACATAACCGTCAAATTGTTCTTTTTATTCAACCGGGCTATCAATGTCATCAACAGAAACAACAGCAAATAAAAACCAAGGTGGCATACAGTCACTTGAGATTGGTCTCTCTGTACTAGAT
>NZ_JBEOOZ010000111.1:0-280 GCF_040309625.1 Psychrobacter sp. 78a-MNA-CIBAN-0178 | reverse complement strand
GCATGATACAGATGTGCTAACTGATCCATTGACTATCCCTTTGCATGAGTTTTAACCCAATAAGTCTATCACAAACAGAAAAAGACCTCGCTAGATGATAAAAAATTAAACGGCCGTTTAAATTGGGTGTTGTAATTTATCTCATTTAGTCGCACACTGAGAATTAGCTGGTCAATAGATGGCCGAAACTGCTGTGATTCAAGCTTGATAACTGCACAGTAAATAAGATGTGGAAGTCGCTTTTAAGCAATAAGGAAGCAAGCAATGATCTACCAAAGCC
>NZ_JBEOOZ010000110.1:0-280 GCF_040309625.1 Psychrobacter sp. 78a-MNA-CIBAN-0178 | reverse complement strand
ATACCGCAGATGCACTTAGCAAGCGTAATTTAAAACACACCGATGTATTGCCACTTTACTCGCGTTTATCTAACGCAGAGCAAAACCGTATATTTGCGCCGCATTCTCGTCGTCATATTATTTTATCGACTAACGTAGCCGAAACATCATTAACCGTGCCGGGTATTCGTTATGTAATAGACCCAGGTACTGCGCGTATAAGTCGCTACAGCTATCGTACAAAAGTACAGCGCTTACCAATAGAGCCTATATCGCAAGCAAGCGCCAATCAGCGTATGGG
>NZ_JBEOOZ010000109.1:0-280 GCF_040309625.1 Psychrobacter sp. 78a-MNA-CIBAN-0178 | reverse complement strand
CACGGGGCGATTCAAAAATCACATTTAGTTTTTCAACTACATGAATATTAAAGTTACCATCATCTGATATTATTTTTCTTACGAAAATTTTATTGTTTTCTATTTCACTACGGACATCCTGGGAGATTTTTTCTTTAGAAATGAAAACAAGGTATGTATTCCATCTAGAGAAGTCACTAGATTGTTCACAAATAAACTCTGTGCCGATTACTTTCGTTAGATCTAACCAACTAGACTCCAACTCATCATGAGTTGAGATAGTTTTAACAAATGAATATAT
>NZ_JBEOOZ010000107.1:0-285 GCF_040309625.1 Psychrobacter sp. 78a-MNA-CIBAN-0178 | reverse complement strand
CAACAATTGAGCTTAACTTAATTGTTAGCCTAGCCAAATACTTTGGCGTTGTAGTGCTTGCACTGTTATTACATGCTTTCGTAAACTACACATTGCTTTTAAAAATATTAACGGGCTTAAACCCGCTTATTTTCTTAGCAAAAATGAAGCACACATGCTTATTTGCATTTAGTACCTCGAGCTCAAGCGCAACTATGCCTATTACACTTGAAACTGCTACTAAAAAACTAGGTGCTAATAACTCGGTTGCCTCATTTACTATCCCACTGGGTGCTACCATTAACA
>NZ_JBEOOZ010000106.1:0-286 GCF_040309625.1 Psychrobacter sp. 78a-MNA-CIBAN-0178 | reverse complement strand
AATTTGATGGTTTTACTAAAAAAAGAACGCCAGAGCTTAGCGCATTTGTAATGATGACAGAGTATGCAGCCGATATAGACGCACCTGTTGCATTTGGACCTACACCACTAATAAACGTACTCGGTGAATGGTTTGAAAAAAATAATAAAACACAGCTTCGTATTTCAGAAACCGAAAAATACGCACACGTTACATTTTTCTTTAGTGGCGGACGTGAAAGCGAATTTAAAGGTGAAACACGCGAGCTAATTCCTTCGCCGCAAGTAGCAACCTACGACCTACAACC
>NZ_JBEOOZ010000105.1:0-287 GCF_040309625.1 Psychrobacter sp. 78a-MNA-CIBAN-0178 | reverse complement strand
CAAGAGGAGACGTCATGGCTCACGATGCCGACGCCAACCGGGCCGCCAAGCGCTGGCTCTGGCTGCTGGTACTGCCGCTGATCGCGATGGTCTGGGTGCCGTCGTACAGCAAGATCGAACCGCAATGGCTCGGTTTTCCGTTTTTCTACTGGTACCAGTTGCTTTGGGTCTTCATCAGCGCGGTGATCACCGCGTTCGTGTATTTCAAGACCAAGAACGCGTGGAAGGCGAGCGGCACGCAAGGAGGTGCGCAATGAATCTCGGCGCGACCTTCGTCTTCGTCCTGC
>NZ_JBEOOZ010000104.1:0-287 GCF_040309625.1 Psychrobacter sp. 78a-MNA-CIBAN-0178 | reverse complement strand
GCCGCGTGCAGCGCGCCGTCCGCTTCGATCGTGACCGAGCAGCCGTCGATGCGCGCGAGGTCGGCGTCGGTGCCGCCGAACAGATAGAGCGGATGAAAGCCGCCGGTGGCCGCGCCTTGCTGCTTCGCCGGATCGAGCAGCGCGACCGCCGACGCGCCGCTGCAATGGACGAGCGCCTGACTGGCGGCGCGCGATGCGTCGAAGCGCAGTGCGGCGGCGCTCGACGCGAGATGATCGTCGGGCGTCGTCAGGAAGATCAGGTCGGCGGCGTCGACCACCTGCTGCGC
>NZ_JBEOOZ010000103.1:0-287 GCF_040309625.1 Psychrobacter sp. 78a-MNA-CIBAN-0178 | reverse complement strand
ACTGACCCTATTCCTATGACAGAACAGACAAACATACCCCTGAATAAAGACCAACAAGACATTAGCGATAATACCGCAGAGGCTATGATGCCTATTAGTGACTCAAGTAACAAGCATCCCCATAAAGAGCCCTCAGCCAATAAGGAATCATTGGATAAGAATTCCTTAGATAAGAAGAAATTGGATAAAAGCTTAAAACGTAAAAAAACGGTCCATAAGTCGGTAGAAAAAGAAAATATCCCTAACGCTACTGATGCGCCTATTACACCTCATCCTATATTCATAGA
>NZ_JBEOOZ010000102.1:0-290 GCF_040309625.1 Psychrobacter sp. 78a-MNA-CIBAN-0178 | reverse complement strand
CCTTTGACGACTTTGGTTCTGGCAGCAGCAGAGAAGTTTTTAAGTTGACCGAAGTTCACCGCGTCTTTATCATTACTACCGTCGTCGACATTCACAATTTTTCTATTGCCAGCATTGATACCGTTAGTGGTAACGCTTGGGCCACCAACAACATAAAGCCCAGTGCTATTTAGATTCGTAATGCCAAACGGACTTGCTACCGTAACACCTGTAAGGTTGATTGAAGTACCAGCCAATGCATTTCCAGTTGTCATACCGAAACGGTTAACGTTAGTGACAGGCCCTAGACC
>NZ_JBEOOZ010000101.1:0-298 GCF_040309625.1 Psychrobacter sp. 78a-MNA-CIBAN-0178 | reverse complement strand
TGAGAGGCGGCATTTAGATCGTCACCACCAATGGCAATAGAAGATCCGCCTTTGGTCACAACGTTTGCACCAATGGCAATAGATTGCTCACCCATTGCGGTGGTGTGTTGACCACTGCCGCCGCTACCAATGGCAATGCCTTGACTGCCAGTCGCACTGGCGTTTCGACCCATTGCCATCGCGTTTTCACCCGTGGCACCTAGGTTGTCATCGTTGCTACCACCCGTTGATTTCACGCTATAGTATTTGGTTTTATTAGCGGCAACGGTAGTATTAGTGGCATGCAACTGACTGCCAT
>NZ_JBEOOZ010000100.1:0-300 GCF_040309625.1 Psychrobacter sp. 78a-MNA-CIBAN-0178 | reverse complement strand
GGGAGGGCTTAACGGTGTTCTTTAATTACCCTAAAGACATCAGAAAAGCCATCTATACCACCAATGCTATTGAGTCATTGAACAGTGTGATTCGAACAGCGGTGAATAAGCGTAAGGTGTTCCCCTCTGATCAGGCAGCATTCAAGATAGTATATCTGGCAACCCAGCAGGCGTCTAAAAAGTGGTCGATGCCCATCCGTAACTGGACGTCTGCTCTGAATCGTTTTATGATTATGTTTGATGATCGTATAAGCAGGCATTTAATCTAAATGGCAGTTACACAGAATCTGGGATGGACTC
>NZ_JBEOOZ010000099.1:0-304 GCF_040309625.1 Psychrobacter sp. 78a-MNA-CIBAN-0178 | reverse complement strand
TGGCGTATTGATTGCATCGATACATTATTCTTTTATTTTCTTTGGCTCTGTGACTCTTTTTAATTTCGTTGACTATAGGTATACCAACTGAAATGACATCATCTTTGACACCTTGCCCAACCTTAGTCGACCATTCTAAATATTTATTAAACATTGTGTTTCTTAGGTTAACATCTTTCACGCTAACGTAAGGTTGTAAATTCTGATCGTTATTAACTATAGTAGCGTATATAGTCAGCTCAAAATAAAATTGTTATGGTTAGGACAAACATCATAAAACAATTTGGATAAGTCGTTTTCCATC
>NZ_JBEOOZ010000098.1:0-306 GCF_040309625.1 Psychrobacter sp. 78a-MNA-CIBAN-0178 | reverse complement strand
ATTCAGACCTGTTGAGAAGTTATCAAAGCCAACGAGGTTTTTTAGGGCAAAGTTAGTCTCAAGGCTGGCGCGCGGCGAGCCAATACCAATGACTTTTTTATCTTTGATACGTTTGATGGTTTCATCAAGAGCATAGTCGATATTGATTTTGACATGTTTATCATTGATGCGCTCAAGCGCTTGGGTTGGACGATCAGCGCGGTTGACATAACCGTAACCAAAGCGACCACGGTCACATAAGAAGTAACGGTTTACTTCGCCGTTATAGCGGTTTTCGATGCGGCGCAATTCACCATATCTCTCACC
>NZ_JBEOOZ010000097.1:0-316 GCF_040309625.1 Psychrobacter sp. 78a-MNA-CIBAN-0178 | reverse complement strand
GTATTAGTGGCATGCAACTGACTGCCATTCACCGCATCCGTGCTGCTTGCATTCACCGCTCCACCAGCGACGTGTTTGATCTGACGCTCAGCGCCGGCTGAACCAACTGAGACCTGATCACCAACTCGCATCGCAGGACCTGCAATGGTATGTGTGACCCCGCCAACGGTCATGGTCGACTCAGTGGTTGCATTTGTGGCAGTCGTTGACCCTGCACCTAAAGCAACCGAACCATCTAAGCTTGCTGACGATCCCATGCCAAAGGCTGAGGACGCAACACCCGCTGAGGAAGACTGTACGCCAATAGCCGTAGACA
>NZ_JBEOOZ010000096.1:0-320 GCF_040309625.1 Psychrobacter sp. 78a-MNA-CIBAN-0178 | reverse complement strand
GTCTATTTGGACTGCATCGTCGTGAAGATACGTCAAGACAAGCAGATCATCAACAAAGCCATTTACTTAGCGCTAGGCGTTAACCTTAACGGTAAAAAAGAGCTGCTTGGTATGTGGTTATCAGAGAATGAAGGCGCTAAGTTCTGGCTGGGTGTTCTCACTGAACTACAAAACCGCGGGGTGCAAGACATCTTAATCGCTTGTGTCGACGGCTTAAAGGGCTTCCCTGATGCCATCAATACGGTTTATCCCAACGCTCAGGTTCAGCTGTGTATCGTGCATATGGTGCGTTACTCCATGAAGTTTGTACCATGGACGGA
>NZ_JBEOOZ010000095.1:0-323 GCF_040309625.1 Psychrobacter sp. 78a-MNA-CIBAN-0178 | reverse complement strand
AAGGTAAAGCCTTTAATCATGCCCGATAAGTTAACAAGCAAATGTCCCTCAAAGCCATAGTATCTCTCTTGCTTAGCCGCACAGTAGCTAAAAGCCGCTAAGTCTTGATAGTTTTTATGCCGATAAGCGCGTCCATAATGACAGACGGGTATCGGAAAACCATCCATAAAATGGATGTTGTCACGGCCTTCAATTTGACTGACGTTATCTTGTATCTGCTGTTTGACTTGCCACAGATTGGCGCAATGCTTTGCGAAGTTAGGGTATGAGCCGATGGCTGGAAACCAGTCTTGCCAATGCTGGGTAAAGTATTGCCAAATTTG
>NZ_JBEOOZ010000094.1:0-327 GCF_040309625.1 Psychrobacter sp. 78a-MNA-CIBAN-0178 | reverse complement strand
GCTTGCTGACGATCCCATGCCAAAGGCTGAGGACGCAACACCCGCTGAGGAAGACTGTACGCCAATAGCCGTAGACAAAGCACCTTTAGAAAGCGCTTTTGAGCCAATCGCTATAGAAGCAGCACCACCAGCTTCGGTATTTCTAACGTAATATCCCGCTTCAACAAGGTCACGACCCGTATAAGCTTTGAATGCGGTATTGACATCACCTCCATTGATTGCAGATGCTGAGGTGCCATCAATATTGGCTTGAGAGGCGGCATTTAGATCGTCACCACCAATGGCAATAGAAGATCCGCCTTTGGTCACAACGTTTGCACCAATGGC
>NZ_JBEOOZ010000093.1:0-346 GCF_040309625.1 Psychrobacter sp. 78a-MNA-CIBAN-0178 | reverse complement strand
TTTGTTTCACCTTTTTATGCTGAGCAAACTCTTTACCATTGTCAGAGGTAATGGTCTTAACCTGCAACCTCACTGGCGCTAAGAGTTCTATCATTGCCTCTGATACTTGCTGTGCTGTTTTATGACCCACACGCTTCATCTTCAGCAGCCCCGTTTTACGTTCAACGAGCGTGACAATCGCTTGCTTGTGATGCTGACCGATAACGGTATCCGCTTCCCAGTCACCAATTCGCGTACGTTCTTCAACAATACAAGGGCGCTCATGAATCGAGACTCTGTCATTAATACGACCACGAGTCTCAGCAGTTAAACGCTGCCGATAAGGCTTGGCTTTACGTCTGAGACA
>NZ_JBEOOZ010000091.1:0-359 GCF_040309625.1 Psychrobacter sp. 78a-MNA-CIBAN-0178 | reverse complement strand
TCGCTACTGCTACTGCCGGTATAGGTACTCATCAAGCGACTGTCATAACGATGTAGGTCGCTTTGCTGAGTATGCTGGGCAATACGGGGGCGAATCGCAGTGATGCGGTCTTGTCTATCAGCAAGGTTGGCAGGGTTTTGACTTAAGGTGCTTTGAATGTCATTGGCATCAGGGCGCAGTATTTCGCCATTATGAGGAAGTAACACTAGCGTGTGACTATCCACTTCATGACGGTAATAACCTGTAATACCGTAAAGGGTGAGATACTGCGTTAAGTAAGCGAGATCGGTTTGGTTGTATTGGACGCTATGCTGTATATGGTAATCGCTGGCGCTACTTAAGCGCTCGTCAATCTCAAC
>NZ_JBEOOZ010000090.1:0-379 GCF_040309625.1 Psychrobacter sp. 78a-MNA-CIBAN-0178 | reverse complement strand
TGAGGTGAAAAAAAGACCTAGATGCGCTAGCATCAAAGTCTTTATCCACCGACCAAAGTGAGATTGCAACCATGAACTATACGCATCTAAGCCTAGGGGAACGATACCAGATTTATGCCCTTATAGGGGCAGAACATAGTATTAATTTTATAGCGCGGGCGTTAAACAGAAGTCCCAGTACCATATTAAGAGAAATCAGACGCAATAAAAGCCTGCGCGGTTATCGAGTCAATAACGCTCATAAGAAAGCTTGTGCAAGACGATCAAACAATGCGCTCAGCATCATCGCTGACGTATGGGACTGGGTCACAGACAAGCTTAAAGAGAACTGGAGTCCCCAGCAAATAGCAGGTGTTCATGGTGGACTCAGTCATATGAG
>NZ_JBEOOZ010000089.1:0-392 GCF_040309625.1 Psychrobacter sp. 78a-MNA-CIBAN-0178 | reverse complement strand
GAGAAAGCAGATAAGCCAAATAAACGCAATGGGCATACTAAAAAGACCGTCCGCAGTGACACAGGCGATCTTGAGATCTCCACCCCAAGAGACCGTCATGGTGACTTTGAACCTACACTCGTGCGCAAGCATCAAACCCGTATCTCAGGTCTTGATGACAAGATCATATTCCTTTACGCCAAGGGTCAAACCACCACCGAGATTGTAGAGAGCATTAAAGAGCTCTACGATGTCGACATCTCAAGCTCTCTTGTCTCAAGAGTCACCGATAACATATTAGAGGACATCACCGCTTGGCAGAACAGGCCATTGAATAGTGTTTATCCTATCGTCTATTTGGACTGCATCGTCGTGAAGATACGTCAAGACAAGCAGATCATCAACAAAGCCAT
>NZ_JBEOOZ010000088.1:0-412 GCF_040309625.1 Psychrobacter sp. 78a-MNA-CIBAN-0178 | reverse complement strand
CTTAGATTAACACATGAAGTGCAATACCAAATGCAAGGTGAAAAAAAGACCTAGATGCGCTAGCATCAAAGTTTTTATCCACCGACCAAAGTGAGATTGCAACCATGAACTATACACATCTAAGCCTAGGGGAACGATACCAGATTTATGTCCTTAAAGGGGCAAAACATAGTATTAATTTTATAGCGAGGGCGTTAAACAGAAGTCCCAGTACCATATCAAGAGAGCTTAGACGCAATAAAAGCCTACGAGGTTACCGAGCAAAGCATGCTAATAACAAGGCTTGTGACAGACGGGCTAACAACGCCATAACTATTGTGGCTGACATCTGGGCATGGGTCACAGACAAGCTTAAAGAGAACTGGAGTCCCCAGCAAATAGCAGGTGTTCATGGTGGACTCAGTCATATGAG
>NZ_JBEOOZ010000087.1:0-421 GCF_040309625.1 Psychrobacter sp. 78a-MNA-CIBAN-0178 | reverse complement strand
TAAGTATAAATAAGGTGTGTAATATCCAAATAATGCGCCAGCGCCATAGAAACCATTTGCTTTGATTGTTTATGACTACAATACGATACGGATTTATATTGGGGTCTATGTAAGAATTGGGTTTGTTCTGTGGGTATTGCAAATGCTCATATTGCGGTTCATTGATGATATTGCGACCTTTAGATTGTATCCAGCCGCCACCTAGTTTGACGTAGGCTTGTAATACTAGTAGTGGAATGTACCACGGCCATACTCTAAAGTTTTGAGTGACGCCATAGCTGGGTAGGATGCTGTCGGTGTAGAGATAGATCTTATGCTCTTTGGTGGTCTTTGGCGGATCAAAGGGAGTGATAGGCGGTAGGCTATCAGCGTTCTTTTCCATGTAGTTACGGATGAACTGCCACTGCGCGCGAGCATAGGC
>NZ_JBEOOZ010000086.1:0-459 GCF_040309625.1 Psychrobacter sp. 78a-MNA-CIBAN-0178 | reverse complement strand
AAAATGTTTCAATCTAGCAAAAGCGTTTTCTACCAAATGACGGCAACGATACAAATACCAATCTAGTGTGTCGTTACAGCTTTTAGAGTTCGACTTAACGGGTATGACTGACTCAGCACAGTGCTTGAAGATACACTCTCTAATATCACTACTATCGTAGCCCCTGTCTGCAATCACCGCTTTAGTCTGGTTATTAATCGTGCTATCTATCAACGTCTTTGCCATCTTAGCGTCATGCACTTGCCCACCTGTCAGCTCAATATGTATAGGGTTACCACAAGCATCGACCACTAAGTGCAGTTTGCTGCTATTACCTGCAACACTTTTACCAATGGCCTCATCAAGATGACTGGCTACACCTGAACTATGCTGATGAGCTTTGACCACGCTACCGTCTATAAATAACCATTCACTATCATAGTTTGCTGTGACTATCTTCATGAGCTTTTGCCATTTACC
>NZ_JBEOOZ010000085.1:0-462 GCF_040309625.1 Psychrobacter sp. 78a-MNA-CIBAN-0178 | reverse complement strand
CAGTTAAACAAAACAATGTACACGCGCCTCATCAAAGGCCAAGACATCTCGCTATTCTCTCCAGGCGATACTCCTGGCTTGTATGATGCGTTCTTTGAAGATCAAGACAAGTTCGAAGAATTATATACCAAGTACGAAAATGATCCTAACGTACGCAGCCGTCAAATCCCAGCTGCTGATTTGTTCAGCCTAATGATGCAAGAGCGTGCTAGTACGGGTCGTATCTATATCCAAAACGTCGATCATTGCAACACCCATAGCCCATTTGACGCGACGGTTGCCCCGATTCGCCAGTCAAACCTATGTATGGAAATCGCGCTACCGACTAAGCCACTAGATAACATCAATGATGAAGAAGGGGAAATCGCCCTTTGTACGCTATCAGCGGTCAACTTGGGTAAAGTCGATAACGTCAGCGACATCGAAGAGCCAGCAGAACTCATCGTCCGTGCGCTTGATGCC
>NZ_JBEOOZ010000084.1:0-478 GCF_040309625.1 Psychrobacter sp. 78a-MNA-CIBAN-0178 | reverse complement strand
CTTTATGATTATGTTTGATGATCGTATTAGTAAGCACTTAATCTAAATGGCAGTTACACAGAATTCGGGATGGGCTCTAGATCAGAGGTTTCTATTTTATTAGATAGGAGTTTATCTGAGTCAATTGATAGTTTGGAAAAGCTTTCAGTATTAGATTGATTTTTCAAATCATTGCCATTCATATCAGCATTCAACTTTTCATCTATAGATTCAGTCGCTCCGCATCCAAGTAGTAGAATTGATGATAGTAATATTGAATTTTTCATATATTATCCACAGTGACACTTTTTGGTCGGTAAAAGCCAAACATCTCCAAGGTAACCCAATGCATAATCATCCTGATAATTCATTGTAACAACAGTGGCATGCCCTGATTTAGCCATAATAAAAACATCTTCATGCCTAGATTAACACACCAAGTGCAACGCTAAGTAATGGAATAAAACACCTGGTTTGGCGTTTTAAACCCTAATCGTTT
>NZ_JBEOOZ010000083.1:0-533 GCF_040309625.1 Psychrobacter sp. 78a-MNA-CIBAN-0178 | reverse complement strand
GTTGAACATTCATAAATGAACACTGCTGATCGCTAAAATTGTTCCAGACACGGCGCAAGTCGAAGATTATGTTGATACCTTAGCTCGAATTGCAACACGGTATGGGGCAATTTTAGCATCAGCCTAAAAAATAGTCTCTGTCAGTGCCACGATCGAATGTTCAACACGCCCTATAATGAGTGAAAAGTAATATCGATAAATCAGCAATACCGTCGCGTTTTAAGGTATTTAACTATATTCCATTTTGACTTATTTTCTGGTGTAATGGACAAAATTCATGCTAAAAAGTAGAAGGTAGTCGCTAATGGACATAATTCATGCTATTTGAGAGACTTTGACCCTAAAAAGTCTTTAATAAACCGCAACTTACGCTGCTCATTTAGACCATGATGACTGTGTAATTGTCGCTTGAGCTCGCTGAATAATCCTTCAAGAGAATTGGTGGTATTTGGTATATCTAAATGCTTATATTCTTGATAAATGAATAACCAATCACTATTGGTTCTGAGGCTACGATAAGCACTTCTAAGGCG
>NZ_JBEOOZ010000082.1:0-550 GCF_040309625.1 Psychrobacter sp. 78a-MNA-CIBAN-0178 | reverse complement strand
TAACCTTTAATGATGTGGGCAGTAGCATGCTGAATGAGGGTGGGCTGATAATGATTATTGGCCCTTTAGTCTTGTTTATTATTATGATACCAGCACTTCTTATTGACCTTTTCTCTGAAGGTCTCGTGGAGATAGTACTTGGTATAGTTCTAATACTAATGTTTTTTGTTCTCCCTGTTTCACTTTTACGCAAAGTCTCTAAACTCACCGATAGTGACGTACCCATTGACGCCTTTGACAAAGTCGACCAACGTATCTTACAATTTGATGTCACTCAAGAAGACGGCAACATAAAAGTAGACTACCACGGCATTAACGAGCTGCCTTATGCAGACATTCATGCCAGTGTGAAAAGCGTCAATATCGTCAGTGCAGGCGGTATGAGTAGAACTTACTTTTTACAGCTCAACTGGCTAGATAATAAACGTAACATCGTCAACCAATGGGTCTCCTCCTTTCCAGCGACATCCGATGCCTATGCTCGCGCGCAGTGGCAGTTCATCCGTAACTACATGGAAAAGAACGCTGATAGCCTACCGCCTATCACTCC
>NZ_JBEOOZ010000081.1:0-569 GCF_040309625.1 Psychrobacter sp. 78a-MNA-CIBAN-0178 | reverse complement strand
ACTCAGCAAAGCGACCTACATCGTTATGACAGTCGCTTGATGAGTACCTATACCGGCAGTAGCAGTAGCGAGCAACCTATCGACTCATCAAGCAGCACGCATCAGCGCTTTTTGCACAGTCATAGTTATTTAAACGATGATGGACTCACCGCACTTGCCACCCGCTATCAGCAGCACGCACAGCAGCTGGCCAATCTAGGCAGCTTAACCGGCAATATCCGTCATCTGAATCTGCCCAGTAGCCACTATATCGATGGCAACCCTTATTTGATTGATCCGATCAGTCTCGTCTCTATTCATCAGTACATTAACAATCATATACCAGCAGATTGGCTCGGCGCTGCGCCCTTTGATCCCATTACTTTACAGCCAAATACCGACCATGAAAATGATGATGACAATGATGACAACGTCCATCACATCAGCGCTTGCTATCTACCGTTTCCGCACCATTACCATATTCCCTATGGGGAACAGCTTGCTACACTTGGGCAACCGCATCCGAGTCTGACGGGTCTCATGAGTGCCAGTATTATTGACACCGATAGCAGTGCTATTACTCATGACCG
>NZ_JBEOOZ010000080.1:0-577 GCF_040309625.1 Psychrobacter sp. 78a-MNA-CIBAN-0178 | reverse complement strand
CCTAGATTCAAATAAGAAGTGCAACGTTTTAAAAGAATGAGTTGAAGAGTAAGATGTGCCGTGTTGCATTTCAAACTTCAACTCCTACATATCAGAACGTTATGAAACACTATACACATCTTACCCAAGAGCAAAGATATCAAATATCAGCGCTATTGCAAGCTAAAAAAGGCATGAGTGAAATAGCTAGAATTATTGGCTGTCATAAATCAACGGTGAGTCGAGAGATAAGGCGAAACATGGGACAAAGGGGTTATCGCCCCAAACAAGCCCATCGATTGGCAAACGCGCGCAAAGTTGTGAATAGCTCACAGATCAGCCGCTTTGGCTGGTGCTATATTGATCATCTACTCAGCAAGCACTACTCACCTGAGCAAATCACAGGGCGACTGAGAATGCTGGGTTGGCAAGAGGTCCCAAGCCATGAATCGATATATCAACACATCTATACTGACAAAAAGGCAGGGGGTAACTTACATAGCGCCCTTAGATGTCAAAAGCGCTATAGGAAACGCCGTCTGCAAGGTTATGATAGGCGCGGAAAGATAGCGAACCGCTGTGATATCACTGAGCGTCC
>NZ_JBEOOZ010000079.1:0-591 GCF_040309625.1 Psychrobacter sp. 78a-MNA-CIBAN-0178 | reverse complement strand
CCTCTATCAGAATGAACAATCAGTCCTTGGCTTGGTCTTTTGTTCTTAATGGCCATGTTGAGCGCACGGCATACTAAATCTGCTGTCATGCGTTTATTGATAGCATAACCGACTAACTCTTTGGTGTATAAATCTTTCACTCCAGCTAAGTACAGCCAGCCCTCATTTGTCCAGATATAAGTAATGTCACTGACCCAAGATTCATTAGGACGCTTGGCATCAAACTGCTGATTGAGCACATTGTCATAGACAAGTTTGTTGTGATCAGAGTCGGTTGTCACTTTGAAGCGCTTATGACGCAGGCATTTGATGCCGTGCTCTTCTTTGATGCGTCTCACCATATAAGTGCTGATATCATGCCCTTGCTCACTCAGATGCGCATGTAGACGCTCGACGCCGTAACGCTCACGAGTTTCACTGTGAGCGGCTCTAACCAGTAGCTCAGACTGGTTTCTATGTATCTGCTGGTCGCTGAGACCACGGCTTAGCCAGTCATAGTAGCTTGATGGCTTTACATGTAACACACGGCACATGCGAGTGATACTAAAAAGCTGCTGATTATCTTCAATAAAGGCGTACTTCACTAGCTGT
>NZ_JBEOOZ010000078.1:0-593 GCF_040309625.1 Psychrobacter sp. 78a-MNA-CIBAN-0178 | reverse complement strand
CTTAGATTAACACACCAAGTGCAACGCTAATTAATATTATAGAACGCCTGCATAGGCGTTTTAAACCCTAAGCGTTTTCTTGGTCTGTTATTTAGTTTGTTCTCAATGTCCTGCATCTCATCATCAGAGACTTGTCTAAAGTCACAGCCTTTAGGCAGATACTCTCTGATCAAGCCGTTGGTATTTTCGTTGGTTCCTCGCTGCCATGACGCATAAGCATCGGCAAAGAAGAAAGAGCTAAAGAGCTTTTGTTTCACCTTTTTATGCTGAGCAAACTCTTTACCATTGTCAGAGGTAATGGTCTTAACCTGCAACCTCACTGGCTTTAAGAGCTCTATCATTGCCTCTGATACTTGCTGTGCCGTTTTATTATCCACACGTTTCATCTTCAGCAGCCCTGTTTTACGTTCAACGAGCGTGACAATCGCTTGCTTGTGATGCTGACCGATAATGGTATCCGCCTCCCAGTCGCCAATCCGCGTGCGCGCATCAACGATGGAGGGGCGCTCATGGATAGAGACTCTGTCATTAATACGACCACGAGTCTCAGCAGTTAAACGCTGCCGATAAGGCTTGGCTTTACGTCTGAGACA
>NZ_JBEOOZ010000077.1:0-634 GCF_040309625.1 Psychrobacter sp. 78a-MNA-CIBAN-0178 | reverse complement strand
GGTGTAATGGACATTATTCATGCTGGCGTAGGGTCTAACGCTATATACTGTCTATATTTGCAAGGAATCAAAGCCATGAATCAAAAAACTGCCCTTTTTGTCGTGATAAACACCTCAAAAAGAATGGACGCAAGCTAGGCAAACAACAGTATCAATGTCTAGCTTGCAAACGGCAGTTTTTAGGTGGCAAAAGACTCAATAACCAAACCCTTTGGACGGAATACACTCAGGGCAAACAGACCTACAAACAACTGGCTGACAAGTATAGCTGTAGTCTTAAAACCATTCAAAGACGCTTAGACACAGTCAGTATTGACTATCAAGTTAAGCGACCGAATACTGCTAACATCATCATGGACACCACTTACTTCGGTCGTAAGTTCGGTTTAATGGTTTTTATGGACAATACCACTAAAGCCGTTCTTTACTACGCGATAGTCAGTCATGAAACCAACAGTGCCTACAAACAAGGAATTGATCATCTAGCATCGTTAGGCGTTGATATACAAAGCATCACCTGTGATGGTAGACGAGGACTGCGTACGTTATTCACCCGCACCCCTTGCCAGATGTGCCAGTTTCATCAGGTGCAAATAGTGACCCGCTACCTCACTCGTCGACCTAAGAACAGTGC
>NZ_JBEOOZ010000076.1:0-645 GCF_040309625.1 Psychrobacter sp. 78a-MNA-CIBAN-0178 | reverse complement strand
AAAAGAGCCAGAAAAGATGAGATTACAAGCTGCTTAATTGGGCTTGATGGTGACAACTACCTTGAAAAACTCCGGTACGCCATGCTTCCACAGCTTGGCTCCATGTTCTCCTGCGGTTTTACACTCTAATATCTGCACCTCATCACTTGAGCTATGCTGAAGAAACCGTACAACTAAACTTGGTAAACTAAGCGTATTAATCGGAGTTTATCATGACCAAGAAAATAAGAACCTACAGTGACGAATTTAAAGCAGAAGCTGTCAAGAAGATATCAGACAATAATGGCAATATCTCGGCTACCGCAAAGCAGCTTGGCATTGCCATGCAAACGCTCTCAAATTGGCATAACAAAGCCAATCAAGGCAAGCTTGTCGGCACAGATCAATATGATCCTGATCTTATGAGTGCTCTTCAAGAAATAAAGCAGCTCAAGCGGCAGCTTAAAGTGGCTGAAGAGGAGCGCGAGATCTTAAAAAAGGCGACGGCGTACTTTGCCAATGAGGAACGTTAAGAAACAGTCTAGTAGACTGTTTTAGTGACGCAAGACGTAGGGCTATGCCCGCAGTGACAGCTAGTGAAGTACGCCTTTATTGAAGATAATCAGCAGCTTTTTAGTATCACTCGCATGTGCCGTGTGTTACATG
>NZ_JBEOOZ010000075.1:0-761 GCF_040309625.1 Psychrobacter sp. 78a-MNA-CIBAN-0178 | reverse complement strand
ACCACCACTGAGATTGTAGAGAGTATCAAAGAGCTCTACGATGTCGACATCTCAAGCACCCTGGTTTCAAGAGTCACTGACAACATCTTAGAGGACATCACCGCTTGGCAGAACCGGCCGTTAAGCAGTGTCTATCCTATCGTCTATCTAGACTGTATTGTCGTGAAGATACGTCAAGATAAACAGATTATCAACAAGGCTATCTATCTGGCACTAGGTGTGGGACTTAATGGTAAAAAAGAGCTGCTTGGTATGTGGCTATCAGAGAATGAGGGCGCTAAGTTCTGGCTGGGTGTACTCACTGAACTACAAAACCGCGGGGTGCAAGATATCCTCATTGCCTGTGTCGATGGTTTAAAGGGCTTCCCTGATGCCATCAATACCGTTTATCCCAACGCTCAGGTTCAGCTGTGTATCGTACACATGGTGCGCTATTCGATGAAGTTTGTACCTTGGACAAATAAAAAGGCAGTAGCGGCTGATCTAAAGGCTATCTACGGCGCTGATACGCTTGAGATAGCAGAGGCTAACCTTGAACACTTTGATGAGGTATGGGGCACTGAGTACCCGCATGTGGTTAAGTCTTGGCGCAATAACTGGGAGGGCTTAACGGTGTTCTTTAATTACCCTAAAGACATCAGAAAAGTCATATATACCACCAATGCTATTGAGTCGCTAAACAGCGTGATTCGGACGGCGGTGAATAAGCGTAAGGTGTTCCCCTCTGATCAGGCAGCATTCAAAGTGGTGTACTTAGCCAC
>NZ_JBEOOZ010000074.1:0-805 GCF_040309625.1 Psychrobacter sp. 78a-MNA-CIBAN-0178 | reverse complement strand
CAAGCCCATCGATTGGCAAACGCGCGCAAAGTTGTGAATAGCTCACAGATCAGCCGCTTTGGCTGGTGCTATATTGAGCATCTACTCAGCAAACACTACTCACCTGAGCAAATCACAGGGCGACTGAGGATGCTGGGTTGGCAAGAGGTCCCAAGCCATGAATCGATATACCAACACATCTATACTGACAAAAAGGCAGGGGGTAACTTACATAGCGCCCTTAGATGTCAAAAGCGTTATAAGAGACGGTATCTGCAAGGCAATGATAGGCGCGGAAAGATAGCGAACCGCTGTGATATCAATGACCGTCCCAGTATCATTGAAGCGCGCAGTCGTATGGGCGATTATGAAGGGGATACGGTGGTTGGTCGTGGACATCAAGGTGTGCTTGTCACTCTAGTGGATAGAACAACTCGAGAGACTAAGATCAAAGCGCTACCCAATCGCAAGGCAGTAGCCGTCACACAAGCTTGCATTGGCATGCTAAAAGGTGAACAGGCGTTAAGTATCACCTTTGATAACGGTAAAGAGTTTGCTGACCATGAAACGATGGCAACAGCGTTGAAGGCTGATATTTACTTTGCTCAGCCTTATCATTCTTGGGAGCGTGGAACGAATGAGAATACCAATGGGTTAATTCGTCAGTTTCTACCGAAGTCAATGCGTCTGGATAACCTATGCATGCACTTAGTTCAGTCGATTGAAGACAGTTTAAATAATCGACCTAGAAAGGTGCTAGGGTTTAGAACGCCTCTTGAGGTAAAATCTAGCTTCGGGTGCGTTGCACTTCAATGTTGAATCCAAG
>NZ_JBEOOZ010000073.1:0-837 GCF_040309625.1 Psychrobacter sp. 78a-MNA-CIBAN-0178 | reverse complement strand
CGGAGTTTTTCAAGGTAGTTGTCACCATCAAGCCCAATTAAGCAGCTTGTAATCTCATCTTTTCTGGCTCTTTTACAGGATTCAATGTCGTCGGACCCACAGGCTCGCAGTTTCTCACCTCTTGAGACCCCCAACGTATCGGATTTTGAGCTTTAGCTTGCTGCATCGTCTCATAACGTTTGGCTAGTACTCCCTTATCCTCACCCGTATGGCGTTGACTCGGCGTCACAAAGTTAAGCTGGCTGTGCTTATGCTCGTCATTGTACCAGCGTGTGAAGCTTAGCACCCAGTCACGAGCCGCCTCTAAACTCTTAAAACCTTCGGTGGGCCAATTAGGACGATACTTGCAGGTCTTGAACAGCGACTCTGCAAAGGGGTTATCATTACTGACCCTTGGTCTACTGTATGACGTCACAACGCCAAGCTCATAGGCCTTCATGCGCATGGTTTGTGCTTTCATTGGTGCCCCATTGTCCGAATGTAGCACCACACCGCTATGTAGCGCATTCTCACTGATTAAAGTACGCTCAAGCAACTTAGCTGCCAACGTTCCTGACTCGTGGTCATACACCTCCTGACCGACAATCTTACGGCTATAGACATCCTCTATCATATACAGATAGTAGAACTGACCCCGTACAGGACTTGGCAGATAAGTGATGTCCCAGCAGAAGACTTGACCTGGACCTGTTGCAGTAAAGGTTTGTGGTGGCTTTGATGCGCCAGGGGCTAGAGCTCGACCACGATGAGCCAGTTGCTCGTGCTGCTTAAGCACACGGTAAAAGGTGGACTCACAGCCATAGTACACCCCCTCATCTAGCAGGGTCGGTACGATTT
>NZ_JBEOOZ010000072.1:0-859 GCF_040309625.1 Psychrobacter sp. 78a-MNA-CIBAN-0178 | reverse complement strand
GCCTGTAGCTCAGCTGGTTAGAGCACCGTGTTGATAACGCGGGGGTCGGCAGTTCAAGTCTGCCCAGGCCTACCATTTATTTTACGGGGCCATAGCTCAGTTGGTAGAGCGCCTGCCTTGCACGCAGGAGGTCAACGGTTCGACTCCGTTTGGCTCCACCATAATAAATACGATAGTAACTATATAAACAAGCATAAACAGAAACAAATAATTCAGATATTACATCATACGATTATTTCTTTCTGTTTTATACAGAACTTATGACTCGACGAGAGCGTAAGAACTATTTAAAAACATAGATATGAGTCTGGGTTAGAGTGGCGTGTTCACGCGACACTCTAACCTTAGTAACCGACCTCTTAACGACATCAGTTGTTATCCCAGGGGTTGGTTACTAAAAAAGTAAAGAGAACTGAATCAAGCGTATAAACATAGGTGATATCGTTATCATAATTAGACTTTATGACACTTTGAAGTTAAAACTTATTTATAAGTTAAGACTACTTGGGGTTGTATGGTCAAGTAATGAAGCGCACATGGTGGATGCCTTGGCAGTCAGAGGCGATGAAAGACGTGACAGCCTGCGATAAGCTTCGGGGAGGCGGCAATATCCTGTGATCCGGAGATTTCTGAATGGGGAAACCCACTTACCATAAGGTAGGTATCTTGTACTTGTACAAGAAGCGAACGAGGGGAAGTGAAACATCTCAGTACCCTTAGGAATAGACATCAAATGAGATTCCCCAAGTAGCGGCGAGCGAACGGGGAGAAGCCGATTAGTGCTAATGTAGAAGAACAGCGTGGGAAAGCTGACCGTAGTAGGTGATAGTCCTGTATTCGAAACATTAGCGTTAACATA
>NZ_JBEOOZ010000071.1:0-864 GCF_040309625.1 Psychrobacter sp. 78a-MNA-CIBAN-0178 | reverse complement strand
AGTTCACCCGCCTACTTTAAAGAGATGCGTGATGCCTTTGCAACTATGCTAGAAGCCGCTGAATACGCGCTTGAGCTATTCGTCAATGATTTACCCTTTGATTATCGTACGCGTCCTATTAACAGACAACCTGATATCGTCTGGGGCGAGCGCGTATTGCCAAACCTACGTGATACTTTGGATAGTCTTAACGTCGGTTATCAAGAGCTGTTAAAAGGGGACTTAGCAGCAATAGGCTATGGCGGTAATGTAGAGAGTGACTTTCGGGCTATTAGTATGGATTACGATATCGACTGGATGCCAGAGCAGCAACAACTGGATTACGATAAATGGGAAACAGAGGCAAGCTTACGTGCCTTTAATCTAAAAATAACCAGTTATTTTGGTTGGCGTATTGGTGATTTAATAGAAAATTATAGTACTGAATCTCGAGGACCACTTAACCCACCCGAATCGTGGCCTGTTTATCGTCTCAACCCTAAATATAGCGTTGAGTTAGATGAGGTTGTTCCTGTTGCAGGTATTTATGTGCCTAGTAGAGAAGATGCCAGTGCTCAAGTATTATTAGATGGGATGTTAGCAAATGAAGCTTACGTCGGTTATGATCCAGAAACCATGCAAGCTGTCGGCATGGCGCCTGTCACATGGATGTTGGTTGAGCGTATCGCGGATAGTGGTGGTGGTAGCCATAATGTCGCACCAAAACGCTTACGCTGCGAGTCAGGTAAACCTTGTCCACAGACGGGATCATGGTGGTCACCATCGAGTCAGGATGTGAAACACTTTAAAGCAGGTGACATCATGCCAAAAATGAAGCGGCTTGAATGGAAAACCATTTGGTATTTTAACGAGACCAATCAGTTA
>NZ_JBEOOZ010000070.1:0-891 GCF_040309625.1 Psychrobacter sp. 78a-MNA-CIBAN-0178 | reverse complement strand
CTATAGTCAAAGAACCAATAAACAGTTACACTAAAGTCTATGGCATACTCTAAAGATTACAGACAAATGATACTAGACAAACTTGAAATGGGTTACAGCTATAGACAGCTTGTCGAAGAGTATCAAATCAGTGCGACCACTATACAACGTTGGAAGAAAAACCCTGAACCCAAGGTGTATAAACGTGTTCCCTATAAAATAGACAATGATGCTTTAATAGCAGACGTTAAAGAGCATCCTGACGACTATCATTATGAGCGAGCAAGGCGATTCAACTGCAGTGATAGAGGTATATCAAAAGCCCTAAAGCGTCTTAACATCACTCAAAAAAAAGACACTTAATCACCCCAAAGCGGATGAAGAGCTAAGACGCTTATTCCTTGAGCAGTTGCATCATTTTGAAAAAGATGACAGAGCAATCATCTATCTAGACGAAAGCGGTTTTAAATCCCACGACAACCGTCCGCATGGCTATTCATACAGGGGTCAGCAGTGCTTTGGTGACTATAATTGGCAACTAAAGAATCAGACCAACGCTATTGGCGCCATTCAAAACCATCAACTATTTGCCGTTGGGCTTTATGATTGCAGTATCAATAGCGATGTCTTTTACAGTTGGGTGACCCAACTGCTACTTCCTGAGTTGCCTAAGAATAGTGTTATCGTCATGGATAACGCTACCTTTCATAAAAGATTAGATATACAAGAGCTTATAGAAGAGGCAGGGCACACTATTTTATGGCTACCACCTTATAGCCCAGACTTAAACCCTATTGAGCAGATGTGGGCTTGGGTCAAAAGAAAACGTAAAGAGTGGCGTATTGATTGCATCGATACATTATTCTTTTATTTTCTTTGGCTCTGTGACTCTTTTTAATTTCGTTGACTATA
>NZ_JBEOOZ010000069.1:0-902 GCF_040309625.1 Psychrobacter sp. 78a-MNA-CIBAN-0178 | reverse complement strand
GTGCTAGGGTTTAGAACGCCTCTTGAGGTAAAATCTAGCTTCGGGTGCGTTGCACTTCAATGTTGAATCCAAGAGATAATTAAAGCTAAAATCCTGCTTTTAGAGGAAAAGTTCTAATTGCAGGCGACTGATTAAATGTAACTTGCCGTTATAGGACAATGAGAAAAAACCTATTATCGGCCATTTGAAAGAGAATTACTCTGACACACCAAACTCTTTCAAGATAGCATTTCTATTTAACTCAGACTGCAAATGTTTAAGATGAGCAATTTCAATTTGAGCACACATTATTTCAATGTCAGGAGGTGGGTTCATTTCCCCAGCCATGGGAAAACTTGCATCAAGTGCAAATTTCTCATCCTTAGGCAAAGGTAAGAACCTATAGTACCCTGGAGATAGAAACTCTCTAGCCACAGTATCTATCTTAACAGCAGAACCAACAATGACCTTCTTCCCATCAAGCACCTCATAGTAAGGAACAGAACGATCTACATAAGTATGACGGCTAATAGGACATTGAAAATATAAAAGCCTGGCTTCCAATTCCTTCACACCTTCAGTAGAAAGATCATAGGCAATCAAAGCAGTGTAGTGGTTCATGCCAGTCTCAGCATCTCTCAAAATCTTGGCACTAGCAATAAGAGGCCTAGCGAGCAGCAGTGTCCCTTTACCGAGAATAATTTCTTGAACTGACTCCATATCAGACATATCGATAACCGTACCAAGCGACATACTGGGAGGTTCAGAAGTGTTCACTTGAACAACCTCAGGGAAACAAGGCACAGAGAAAGCTAATAATCCACACAGAGCTAAAAATTTAGTAAACATACCCCACTCTCAACTTTAAAAGTGATTGAAAAAAGAAGAGCACCTCACTAATCTATTGTTTTCGACCAAGAATA
>NZ_JBEOOZ010000068.1:0-909 GCF_040309625.1 Psychrobacter sp. 78a-MNA-CIBAN-0178 | reverse complement strand
GTGGTTTGACTATTATCGTCAGGCTGCGTAACTAAAATCTCCCAAGTTTAACTGTACGGATTTGACGGCAGGGGTCACTACCAACTAGTATTACGGCAACGAAACATATAGGAGCACCAGGCCCACAGATTATTGATGCTCCCATTCCTGCAAGCGTACCTCCAGCTAGGCCACCACCAATAGTGCCACCTTGAACAAATGACTCTTTAACTTTATTTTCTGCTGTAGCAATATAATAGATTGCTAAGGCAGCAGTAACTACCCAAAGAACCTTACCTAATACCTTTAAACGTTTTACTTTTATTGTTACACTTTTACGGTTCCTACCAGAAGCCTCTATAATATGGTATTGTACTTTTTGTTTTTCTATTGGACTTAGTTTATTAAATTTTTTGGAAAAAAGTTTTTCTGAATACTTATCCATTAGATCTTCTGTACTAACTCCAACTTTCTTCATTTTAATTGCCCCAGCCTGACTTTGTACTGATGTTATACTTCTTGTTTCTTCCATAATTACGTTACGCATTTTACTACTGTACTCTAAACCTTCTACAACAGTAATCTTTCCACTATCTACTGCCTTTAAAGTCTCATTAGAAATCTCTTTTATTTTTTTAGTATAGTTAATTCTAGCATTTGCATCTTTTATGAAATCTTTAGCGAATTTAGAGGCTGCACCTTCAAATCCTTTGATAGAATGGTTAAGGACTTCCGTCCCATCAACATAATTTATATTATTAATTTTAGCTTGTTCTTCAAGATAAACTCTATCTTTCCAAGCTCTAGTGGCAGAGTTATAATCACTAACTCCTGTGTAACCGCTCATAGAAACTGACCCCTGCCGTCAAATCCGTACAGTTAAACTTGGGAGATTTTAGTTACGCAGCCTGACGATAATAGTCAAACCAC
>NZ_JBEOOZ010000067.1:0-914 GCF_040309625.1 Psychrobacter sp. 78a-MNA-CIBAN-0178 | reverse complement strand
AAGCAGGTGACATCATGCCAAAAATGAAGCGGCTTGAATGGAAAACCATTTGGTATTTTAACGAGACCAATCAGTTAGACGATTAAGATACCTTATTAATCAGCTTATGGTAAATGCCAGTAAACTAATATATCGAGCAGGGTGGATAGGGGTAATTGGCGCGACGTTTGAGGTAGGGAGCTTAGCGATTTATGGTTATCGTAAGTTTAATGATGGGAATACCGCATCTTGGATTTCCAGTGGTGCAGCTGCTTTCTCGATAGGTGCTTCAGCTTATGCTGGATTAAACTTAGGATTGTTAGCAATAGCATCACCAACTGCGCTACCAGCACTACCACTATTGGCAATTATGTTTGTTGGCATGACGCTAAGTTATGTCTTTCAACGCTTGGCTTACAAGTATGATGATAAAAACAATACATTGATAGAATACTGGTTAGACAACAGCGTGTTTGGTCATAAAGCCATGCGAGGACAAGACTATTATCTGATAAATCCGTTTCAGTCAAAGTCGCCTTTCAATAGTTTGGAGCAAGACATTAGTGGCTTTATCACGGCTTGTACCTTTTTCTTAGCTAATAATCGTTTGCAAACCTTTCAAGGTAATGTACCTGTGGAGCACGAAATAAGCACAAACAGTGAGATAAGACTTCCGCCAGTCCTTGAGATTGTAAAAGAGCATCTGACCTTATTTCAAAGTCAAATTCACATTGGGAATTGGGACAAAGCAAGTCAACTGACTATAGAGGTGGTTGCTGATAAAGGTGGCAGAGAGCAAAACCTATATAAAGCGACATTCTATAATTCTGCCAGTGATGAACCTGCTGCGGGTAATATCTGAGCTATGCTGAAGAAACCGTACAACTAAACTTGGTAAACTAAGCGTATTCACAGGAGTTTACCATGACCAAGAA
>NZ_JBEOOZ010000066.1:0-921 GCF_040309625.1 Psychrobacter sp. 78a-MNA-CIBAN-0178 | reverse complement strand
GTATAGTGTATTAAATATAAAAATGTTATAAGATAAAACATCTCAACAGATATACTCAATTATCATGACTTACTCACTAGATTATCGCAAACAAGTTCTTAAAAGCTTAGCAGATGGCATGACCTTTGCCGAGGCAGCCTCTTTTTATGACATTAGTCCAACCACTATTCAAAAGTGGAAGAAACGGCTGCATAGTAAGAGCACTCGCAATGTTACGCCATCAAAAATACCGGATGATGCACTACGCAAAGACGTTGAGCGTTACCCTGATGACTATCACTATGAGAGAGCAAGACGGTTCAACTGTACTGCCCCAGCCATTTGTGAGGCTTTAAAACGCCTAGGCATCAGTCAAAAAAAAGACCTTAGAGCATCCAAAAGCATGTCCAATAAAAAGAGCGGCGTATCAGAGTAAGCTTGATAACTTTAAACAGCAAGGTTATCCCATTGTGTATATGGACGAAAGCGGTTTTGAAAGCCAGACCATTCGTCCTCATGGTTATGCACTGATAGGCAAACCCTGTATCGACAGCTACAACTGGCAAGGTAAAAAGCGAACCAACGTCATTGGGGCTCTATATGAAAAGATGCTATTTGCACTGGATTACTTTGAACACAACATTAACAGCGGCATATTCTACGATTGGTGCAAACACACCCTAATCCCAAGCCTTAAAACCAAATGCGTGATTGTCATGGATAACGCTCGGTTTCATAAAAGTAGACGTATCCAAAAATTACTGAACAGGCATGGTCATCGTATCCTATGGCTGCCGCCGTACAGCCCAGACTTGAACCCTATTGAGAAAAAATGGGCTCAAGTGAAGTTTCTACGCCAAGGGTGGATGGAAAACGACTTATCCAAATTATTTTATGATGTTTGTCCTAGCCATAACACTTTTGTTTTGAACTGACTATAGC
>NZ_JBEOOZ010000065.1:0-981 GCF_040309625.1 Psychrobacter sp. 78a-MNA-CIBAN-0178 | reverse complement strand
ACCCCACTCTCAACTTGAAATAAGCAAATCAAACTGAAGAGGCGGATTACCAAGTTTTTTGTTGAGTACAAAGCACAGATTGTGTGAAAGAATCTTACGAATCAATCGATGAGACAAATGCCATAAATCTCTTGCTCGTACCCTTTGTATATTAAATCGTTCTGATAGCTGACCAATGACTGTTTCAACGATACGGCGGGCTTTCATTAGCCGCCTTACCACAGGTTTGGGTCTATCCTCTTTCATGTTGGCTCTGAGTGGCGTTTGTAAATCCACGCCTTGAGCGTCGTAGTACGATGTCAGACTAGGGCTGATATACCCTTTATCAGCGCCAAGTAGCCCATGAATATGAGTGGTGATTTCTGGGGCAACCGCTCTTTCATCAACATTGGCAGGAGCAAAGGTAAAGCCTTTAATCATGCCCGATAAGTTAACAAGCAAATGTCCCTCAAAGCCATAGTATCTCTCTTGCTTAGCGGCACAGTAGCTAAAAGCTGCTAAGTCTTGATAATTCTTATGCCGATAAGCGCGTCCATAATGACAGACGGGTATCGGAAAGCCATCCATAAAATGAATGTTGTCACGGCCTTCAATTTGACTGACGTTATCTTGTATCTGCTGTTTGACTTGCCACAGATTGGCGCAGTGCTTTGCGAAGTTAGGGTATGAGCCGATGGCTGGAAACCAGTCTTGCCAATGCTGGGTAAAGTATTGCCAAATTTGTTTGTCTTGATCAAGGTGTAAAAATTCACCGACCATCTCCATGCAAATAACCTCAGGATCACTTAGCTTTGGCGCGTAACCTGCACTTCGCAAGGGTTTGGTGACGACTATTTTGTAATATTGCTCTACCATTAAATAGATATTGATGATAAATTCGTCTATGGGCATCTCACAACTCCATTGTATTCTTGGTCGAAAACAATAGATTAGTGAGGTGCTCTTCTTTTTTCAATCACTTTTAAAGTTGAGAGTGGGGTA
>NZ_JBEOOZ010000064.1:0-1017 GCF_040309625.1 Psychrobacter sp. 78a-MNA-CIBAN-0178 | reverse complement strand
AAACAGTTTACGGAGAAAGCTGGGAAGCACAGTAAGGCTGGAGGTGGAAGGGATGGGTTGGGATTGGCGGGGTTGCCGAGTTTGATAGCTGGTGCGATGTTTAAAGCACAGTTTAGGTTCGCTGATGATAATGATATTCCCTATGCCAACACATCATATATTGCTATTAATGAAAATACAAAAGAGACTTTTGAAGGCATAACTGATACTGAGGAAAATACGGAAACTTTCTTTAGCTCTAACTCTGATGAGATTAAGGTTCATTTGAAATTAGATAACTATACTGCTCAGTTTAGGTTTGCTGACGATGATGATATTCCCTATAGTTTCGTTGATTATATTGCGCAGGCTGAAGTAACGGGAGAAGTGTTTGAAGGTACGACTGATGAAGGCGGTCTGACAGAAGCTATTTACACTTCGATTAAACAAGAAATTAAAGTCCATTTGAAGACCGAAATAAATAAGGAGTAACAGATGCCTGTAGATGATCCATTTGCAGTATTAAGAGGTCGAGACCGAGTATCAAGCTCACAAACTTTAGAAGTTCACAAGCTTACTCAAACTAATATTAGTAGAGTCAGAAAGTGTCACTGTGCTTTACCATATGCTGATGAGTTTAAAAAATACTATTTATTTTATGACAGATATACAGGAGCACAGTCATGGGAAAAAATTGGTGGAAACATAAACAAAGAGTACGGAATAAACGGACCTAACGGAACTCAAAATTCCTGCGCTGCCAGAGTCAGTTACGGTTTGAACTATGCAGGAAAACCAATAAAAGCTAATGCGCCAGGTTCAAATAAAAACTTTTCCGATAATAAAAGATACATAATTTCTGCTCTTAAAATGAACCAGTATTTAAAACAGATAGCGGGCAAGCCAGATTTCACACTTACAAATACAGATGATTTCTATAAATTGAAATCAGCTTTAACACATCTTAGATTAACACATGAAGTGCAATATCAAAGAGCAGGTGAAAAAGAGGCCTAGATGCGCTAGCATCAAAGCTAC
>NZ_JBEOOZ010000063.1:0-1033 GCF_040309625.1 Psychrobacter sp. 78a-MNA-CIBAN-0178 | reverse complement strand
TATGTAATTTACATATAAGCTTTCCTGCTTTGCCTTAATGAGGTGCGTATTATAGACGCTTTATTTGGTAAGTCAAGTGGTTATTTTATTTAGTTTAAAGGCTTCTAATTAACTATCTAAATAGTCGCTCTGAACTCTTAAACTAATTGCTCCCTTAATTAATGATAAATCATTTTCTTAAGTAGCTTCCCTTCCGACTGGGACGCATTATACGCGCTTTGAGATGAGGGTCAAGGTAATATTAACTTTTATTTTATAGTTATTATAACTAACTGAAATAAATCACTTTTACATTGATCAAACTCTACTCATCCTTTCAAGGTTAGAATAATTAATCTCTCTATATAGACTACAAAATAGCATGTATACAGATGAAAAAATATATTTATACTTTTTGAATCTTGGATAGATCGGTATTACTATTTAGTTTGGGACGTGCGAGGGTCAATTCTAGAGGCTAGAAACAAGTTGCACCCCTCTCTGGCCACTAAGGATAGTCATTGATCTTTCCTCTTAAAACAGGTTTTCCTACACAGGTCACATCAACCTAAGAAACCAATGTGAGATCGTAGAAAGCTCCTACTAAATAAATTAGAGATATTTCAGAAATAAAGAGCTGACGAACGACGGGAGCGTTATTAGGGCAAAGCATATTAACTGTGAGCACAGCCTTGTAGTCAAAATATCCTAAAATCGCTATGATAATGCTGATATCGATTTTTTGTAGCCTCTGTTTGCGCAGGCACAGCAAGCAAGAAAAATAGATATCAGCAGTGCGTGATGTGTCTATATTACTTTTCACTGACTCTTGTCTTGCGTCGGGCGAAACAGTGTTTCTCTTGTTCCTCCTCAAGGCAGCACAAGAGATCTACAGGCATAGCCTTCCGTCTTGCGCTGCGGACGACTGTCTCCCAGACAGTCGTTATTCCTTGCTCACCTTCAAATAGGATTTACTATGTAGGTCACTAGGAATAAAAGATAAAAAAAAGAGCCATCCAATTAAGGATGACTCTTTTTTAGAATAGAGAGCTGA
>NZ_JBEOOZ010000062.1:0-1058 GCF_040309625.1 Psychrobacter sp. 78a-MNA-CIBAN-0178 | reverse complement strand
ATCTTAGATTAACACATGAAGTGCAATATCAAAGAGCAGGTGAAAAAGAGGCCTAGATGCGCTAGCATCAAAGCTACTATCCACCGCCAAAGTGAGATTGCAACCATGAGCTATACACATCTAAGCCTAGAGGAACGA
Organism: Psychrobacter sp. 78a-MNA-CIBAN-0178; assembly: GCF_040309625.1. Lineage (NCBI taxonomy): Bacteria > Pseudomonadati > Pseudomonadota > Gammaproteobacteria > Moraxellales > Moraxellaceae > Psychrobacter > Psychrobacter sp. 78a-MNA-CIBAN-0178. The sequence continues at coordinate 920 of NZ_JBEOOZ010000062.1, read as the reverse complement.
TATCAGATTTATGCCCTTAGAGGGGCACAACATAGTATTAAATTTATAGCAGGGGCGTTAGGCAGAAGTCCCAGCACCATATCAAGAGAGCTTAGACGCAATAAAAGCCTACGAGGCTACCGGGCAAAGCATGCAGACAACACCGCTAAAGCGAGGCGAGCAAATAATGCCTTCACTATTGTGTTGAACGTCTGGAACTGGGTTGTTGATAAACTTAAGTTACAGTGGAGTCCTGAACAAATAGCAGGCGTTCATAGTAAACTCAGCCACATGAGCATCTATCGTTACCTATGGATCGATAAGAAACAAGGCGGCAGGCTATGGCAATATTTGAGACGCAAAGCCAAACCCTATCGTCAAAGGCTTACCACTGAGACTCGTGGGCGTATTAATGACAGGATATCAATTCATGAGCGCCCTCATGTAGTAAAAGAGCGATCCCGCATCGGTGATTGGGAAGCGGACACCATCATTGGTCAAAACCATAAACAAGCTATCGTGACAGTGGTAGAGCGAAAGACAGGTTTGGTTAAGATGAAGCGAGTGACTAAAAAGAGTGCTCATCTGGTCGCGGATGCGATGGTGGTAATGCTAACTCCAGTGAAACTACACGTTAAGACGATTACGTCCGATAATGGCAAGGAATTTGCGGATCATAAAGCCATTAAGCAAAGACTCTATAGTGGGTTCTACTTTGCTGATGCTTATGCCTCATGGCAACGAGGAACAAACGAAAATACCAATGGCTTGATTAGAGAGTACTTGCCTAAAGGATGTGACTTTAGACAAGTATCTGATGATGAGGTTCAAAACATTGAAGACAGGTTAAACAACAGACCAAGAAAACGATTAGGGTTTAAAACGCCAAACCAGGTGTTTTATTCCATTACTTAGCGTTGCACTTGGTGTGTTAATCTAGG
>NZ_JBEOOZ010000061.1:0-1062 GCF_040309625.1 Psychrobacter sp. 78a-MNA-CIBAN-0178 | reverse complement strand
TTTTTCTCTTGAGCAATATCGGCACAGGCGAGTAGCGATGTGCTGATATCTGTTGGACACGCGTGGGCATATCGTGGGTCAAGCGGTAGCTCGTCTGCGGGACGCTCCATATATGTGCGGATGAACGTCCATTGGTCGTAAGGGCTAAGTTGCATGTCTTCGAGATTGATGTTTTGGATGCTTTGATTTGTCTTGGGGTCAATTACATGTAGATTTAGAGCCTCAAATTCGACGCCCTTATTGTGTCTGACTGAGGCAACAATGTCTTTGTAATTAATTAGATGAAAGATAGGGTCTTGCTTGCGATTGTGCTCGTAGTAAGCAATTTGCTGGGTCTGCTTTAACAGTACGATTTTATTATAGTAGGATTTTTTATTTTTAATCTGTCTTAATATAAGATATGATCCAAAACCAAAAACTATTAGAAATAAAATAAGCATAGCTATTAAAAATAACGCTGCGTATTCAAAGTCTTTGATAAAAATATAACTAAATATTACTACTGTAAAGAAAAAGAAACCTTGCCCAAACAACCAACTAAAGCAATAAGCCATCAAAAATCCAACCAATTGATATGAGTTAATAATGGGGTGAAACAGTAGGTAGTCTGGGTTTACCTCATGCATATCACGGCTCAGCTTCTCTACGCTGGCTTTTTTTCTCGATACGCAGGTATGCTCCCTTCCCAAGGTTTACTTAGTAGCTTTTCGATGGGATGGGTATTGTTAGGAGGATTGTAAATCATTATTTTTTTGCAACCTTTCTTTAGTAGCTATTATTATCCAAATAGCTTACGTCTTTTAGAGGGTATGGCGGATTGCGACTGGTATCGGGCGTATAGGTCACAATCACTTTTGCGTTATTGATATTCTGCGGTTCAAACTTTAATAACTGCGTATCAATGATAAACTGAGGTTCCGATTCTTTTTCAGCCTCTTTTTTTGTCACTATAGGCAATAATCTCTCAAGAGCTGATGATTTGATATGACCCCTGCCGTCAAATCCGTACAGTTAAACTTGGGAGATTTTAGTTACGCAGCCTGACGATAATAGTCAAACCAC
>NZ_JBEOOZ010000060.1:0-1191 GCF_040309625.1 Psychrobacter sp. 78a-MNA-CIBAN-0178 | reverse complement strand
TGAGCTATGCTGAAGAAACCGTACAACTAAACTTGGTAAACTAAGCGTATTCACAGGAGTTTACCATGACCAAGAAAATCAGAACTTACAGCACAGAATTTAAAGCAGAAGCCGTTAAGAAGATAGCAAACAATAATGGCAATATCTCAGCGACCGCAAAGCAGCTTGGCATCGCCATGCAGACCTTATCTAATTGGCATAACAAAGCCAACCAAGGCAAGCTTGTAGGAACAGAGCAGTACGATCCACAGCTCATAGCCGTGATTGAAGAGAACAAGCGCCTCAAACGACAGCTTAAAGTAGCCGAAGAGGAACGAGAGATATTAAAAAAGGCGACGGCGTACTTTGCAAAGCACAGCTAGTCAGGTACGCCTTTATCAAAGATAACCAGCACTTCTTTAGCATCACCACTATGTGCCGTGTGCTAAAGATTAAGCATTCAAGTTACTACGACTGGCTGAGTCGCGATATCAGCGAGCAGCAGATACATCGCAACCATTGCGAGCTACTCGTTAAAGCCGCTCACAGTGAAAGTAAAGAACGTTATGGTTATGAACGTTTGCATGCAACGCTCACCGAGCAAGGCCATGACATTAGCCTATACATGGTTAGAAGCATTAAAGAGGAACATGGCATCAAATGCCGTCGCCACAAGCGCTTTAAAGTCACTACCGACTCCAATCACAACAAGCTGATCTATCCAAACGTACTGGATCAGAAGTTTGATGCCAGTCGCCCTAACCAAGCGTGGGTCAGTGACATCACCTATATTTGGACACTTGAGGGTTGGCTGTATTTAGCAGGCGTTAAAGACTTATACACTAAAGAGCTTGTCGGTTACGCTATTAACAAGCGTATGACCGCAGATTTAGTATGCCGTGCACTCAACATAGCGATTAAGAACAAACGACCCAGTAAAGGGCTAGTCGTTCACTCTGATAGAGGCAGTCAGTACTGTAGTCATGCCTACCATAAGATCATCAAGCAGCATCAGCTTACAGGCTCAATGAGCGCTAAAGGTAACTGCTTTGATAACGCACCTATAGAGAGCTTCTGGGGCGTATTAAAGAATGAGTTAATATATCATCAGGACTATAAGACCAGATTTGCCGCCATTACCGATATCATTAGATATATCGAGTTGTACTACAACCAAACGAGAATTCAAAAGGGTTTAGGCTATAAATCGCC
>NZ_JBEOOZ010000059.1:0-1258 GCF_040309625.1 Psychrobacter sp. 78a-MNA-CIBAN-0178 | reverse complement strand
GTCATACTAAACTGACCATCGGCTATGATATTGAGTGATTCGCTACTGACTTGATGATGACTATCGCCACTACTAATACTCATATCTTGCTGAGTAGTGCTAATCATCTCGCCCATAGTTCTATGAATAATGGTATCGTCGCTCACATAGCTTATGTCAGCTGCGCTATCTATCAGCGCGAATGGCATTGTTTGATGGGTATTGGTTTGTTGTTCTTCTGCGATAGTCTCAAGTTGCGTCTTAATCGCGTTATGATCTTTGACGTTATGTCCAAGACCTGTTGCCAGTTGCGTTAAACGTTCAGTTAAGTGCTGACCACCAAGAGCAGTTTGAGTCAGAGTCGGTGTATGCTGCTGATAGTTATGCTGTCCAGATTGTGCGTGGGTGCGTGGGTTTGCGGCTGAGTGGAGAGTAGTAAATATAAAAAACCACCCGAAGGTGGCTTAAGTAAAATAATAACAAACTAACCTTTTTCACCCTCAAACTGCCAAATAACCTGACCCCATTGGTTATTAGGATAATCTGGCATGATGTCGCCTTGCTTAAAGTAAGCACGACTGTCAGATTTTGCTTGCGTGAACCAGTAGCCTGATTTAGGGCAGGGCTGACCAGCTAGGCAGCGGCCTTTCGCTTGACTGGTGATTTCGGGTTTATTAGGCTTGGTTTTATTTTCATAATAGGGCGTCATGTCTTCTCCAGCCTCTTGAAGCTTAATAAACTCTTCATAAGTTATTTTGTAAGGGTCAATAGAGATAAATTTACTGGTGTCGATACCTGTCTCTTTAAGTACGAGTGGTAGCGTATAGTCAGGTTGATTTTGCTGAATCTTCAATCCCATTTTAATGGCTTTAGTCTCGAAAAAAAGTCTAGCTTCAGGTAATCCGCCATAAAGCTTACTATATTCTTTGGTCAAAGATTCATCATAGTTATTAGGGATTATTTGTCTTATTAACTCTAACTCATCGAAAATATCTAAGCTAATCAGGTAATGACGGTTGCCTGTTTCAGGGTCACTTTGCCTATTTATTCTAATATTCATAAATACATCTGTACCATGTCGCAGTTGCCATATTTGTAAATCACTGAGCTGCATCCATTGCTCAAAGTTCAAAGGGTAGGTGTAATCAAGATTAAAGTCACTTCCACCTTCTTTTGTGGCAAATATAAAGCTGTCTTTAGGGCTTAAACGAGGCTCACTTAAACTTTTAGCATAAGTCCAACCCTTACCTTGCAGTTCTTTAAAGAAAGCCATCATTTT
>NZ_JBEOOZ010000058.1:0-1333 GCF_040309625.1 Psychrobacter sp. 78a-MNA-CIBAN-0178 | reverse complement strand
ATGTCAGTTTGGTTAGTCATTGCTTATTCTCCTGTTAGTGGATTATAAGCAGTTACACAGTTTTTAGGAAAGGCTCGGTTAAAGGTCAAACATCATTTGTACTTTGGACTTTTCATCAGCTCTCTTACCAATTTTTTGGATCAGTACTATAGTTTTCAGACATAACTCTTTTTAGTCCTGTAAACGAATCAGGTAATTCTTTAAACACTTCTTCAGATATATATATAAATATAGGCAGTGAAAAGTTAATACTCATACCTTTTTGCCAATTGTTCCAAGTATCCTCTCTTACTCTACCTGTTCTACGTAGAAATATTTGTTCGTTACAGAAATCTATATAGTTATATATTACATTTGAAGCTTGAGTGATTTCTTCACCAGTTAAAGTTTTCCCTATGAGTGCGTTATATGGGATATTGTTAGATATATCTCGATACTCTTTAGAAATAGAATCCTCAAAAGCTGTTATAGATTGCTCTGTATTTTTCCGAACTTGATATATAGCAACCATAACTCCTAAAGCAGTTACATATGGAGCTAAGAAGACATAACTTTTTAAAAATTCAATGATGAGTTTATACTCCTACAAATATTAAGCTTTGTTGAACGCAACAGAATGGTTAGATAAAAGATAAAAATAACGAACACTGATAGCATTTTGATTCTATTTAATAAATTTATTGGGATTCTCTATTTTTGGTAAAACATTTTTTTACCGACACGAGTCAACTTGAATTTATCAGAGGACGATTTTTTTAATATTCTTTGATTTAATAAAGAGATGCAGGCTTCTGTCTCAGAGTTATTTTTAGGCACATAACCTACTCCAGTGAGTAGTTTTAAATTGGATTCAAGGAAACCGAAATCATTATCTGAAATGCTAAGAATCGTTGGGTCAGAAACATTATTTTCACTTAATTTAAACCAAGCTAATATGGATGTACTTTTATCGTATAGAAACCAAATAGCAGTAATACCGCCTAGTAAGGTAGCTATTATTAATACTAAATCCAAGCAATACTCCATAAATATCTAAAAATTTATTATCATGTATATTTAACAGCAATATAACAATCAATAATATACCAATGAAATCTATATCACGCACTCTTTTACAGCTGCATAGAATCAATATCTCGAGCAGATTTCAGCTTTAATCTGTATATAAATTACGGCATGATGAACGTCAATAAAATCTCAAACCCACGCACAAAGAAAAGCCCCTTAATACGCTAGTATTAAGGGGCTTTTCAAGTATAGAGAGCTGACGATGACCTACTCTCACATGGGCGAACCACACTACCATTGGCGCAACGATGTTTCACTTCTGAGT
>NZ_JBEOOZ010000057.1:0-1558 GCF_040309625.1 Psychrobacter sp. 78a-MNA-CIBAN-0178 | reverse complement strand
AATGGTAGGCCTGGGCAGACTTGAACTGCCGACCCCCGCGTTATCAACACGGTGCTCTAACCAGCTGAGCTACAGGCCTGTGTCTGCCTGTCAAGGCAAAGCGCTAATAATAAATACTAGCTAAACTAAAGAACAACTTGTTGTGAATTCTTGCTGACCGAATGCCATCTATAAGGAGGTGATCCAGCCGCAGGTTCCCCTACGGCTACCTTGTTACGACTTCACCCCAGTCATCAACCACACCGTGGTGAACGCTCCCCCGAAGGTTAAGCTATCCACTTCTGGTGCAATCAACTCCCATGGTGTGACGGGCGGTGTGTACAAGGCCCGGGAACGTATTCACCGCGGCATTCTGATCCGCGATTACTAGCGATTCCTACTTCATGGAGTCGAGTTGCAGACTCCAATCTGGACTACGATAGGCTTTTTGAGATTCGCATCACATCGCTGTGTAGCTGCCCTCTGTACCTACCATTGTAGCACGTGTGTAGCCCTGGTCGTAAGGGCCATGATGACTTGACGTCGTCCCCGCCTTCCTCCAGTTTGTCACTGGCAGTATCCTTAGAGTTCCCGGCTTAACCCGCTGGTAACTAAGGACAAGGGTTGCGCTCGTTGCGGGACTTAACCCAACATCTCACGACACGAGCTGACGACAGCCATGCAGCACCTGTATTCTAATTCCCGAAGGCACTCCCGCATCTCTGCAGGATTCTAGATATGTCAAGACCAGGTAAGGTTCTTCGCGTTGCATCGAATTAAACCACATGCTCCACCGCTTGTGCGGGCCCCCGTCAATTCATTTGAGTTTTAACCTTGCGGCCGTACTCCCCAGGCGGTCTACTTATTGCGTTAGCTGCGTCACTAAGTCCTCAAGGGACCCAACGACTAGTAGACATCGTTTACGGCGTGGACTACCAGGGTATCTAATCCTGTTTGCTACCCACGCTTTCGAGCCTCAGTGTCAGTATTATGCCAGAAGGCTGCCTTCGCCATCGGTATTCCTCCAGATCTCTACGCATTTCACCGCTACACCTGGAATTCTACCTTCCTCTCACATACTCTAGCTCAACAGTATCAGATGCAGTTCCCAGGTTGAGCCCGGGGATTTCACATCTGACTTATCGAGCCACCTACGCTCCCTTTACGCCCAGTAATTCCGATTAACGCTTGCACCCTCTGTATTACCGCGGCTGCTGGCACAGAGTTAGCCGGTGCTTATTCTGCAGCTAATGTCATCGTCCGTGGGTATTAACCACGGAGTCTTCTTCACTGCTTAAAGTGCTTTACAACCAAAAGGCCTTCTTCACACACGCGGCATGGCTGGATCAGGGTTTCCCCCATTGTCCAATATTCCCCACTGCTGCCTCCCGTAGGAGTCCGGGCCGTGTCTCAGTCCCGGTGTGGCTGATCATCCTCTCAGACCAGCTACAGATCGTCGCCATGGTAGGCCTTTACCCCACCATCTAGCTAATCCGACTTAGGCTCATCTAATAGCGAGAGCAGTAAACTGCCCCCTTTCTCCCGTAGGTCGTATGCGGTATTAATACGAGTTTCCCCG
>NZ_JBEOOZ010000056.1:0-1559 GCF_040309625.1 Psychrobacter sp. 78a-MNA-CIBAN-0178 | reverse complement strand
CTTAAACGAGGCTCACTTAAACTTTTAGCATAAGTCCAACCCTTACCTTGCAGTTCTTTAAAGAAAGCCATCATTTTCTGATAGGCATCTTCGTCTGATATACCGCTTACTTTATGGTTGAATAAAAAGCCAAGATTGACTTTCGAGAGTTTGTAATTTGCTTGTTTGTTATCGTCATAAGCCAAGACTGACATAACACCGTCAATACTTAACTCACCATTAGGATATTTAATAATGACAGTAGGTTCTTTATATCTTGGAAAATCATAACCTTGAAAAGTAACCCCCATAGGCTGAGCGTCTGCTTCTTGGAAAGCTTTATACTCAGGGTTAGCACCGTATAAATCTTTAGCAGTCATGTTTAATGAAATTTCTAAAGGTTTATCAGGCATAACAACCTTTGTTTTAGCTTGGCAAGAAGTAGCTATTAATATGATAAAAAAAGAAGTAATGAACCTTAATCGCTTCAACATATCTATCTACTCATTCAGATCAAACATCAAAGTGCACTGCTTCTTACTATTCTAATTTTTATCATTAAGTCAATCGATTTTTTGGCTGTTATAAGATTGTAAAGTATCATATGTTTTAACCGCATCAAAGCTTGTGTTTAAATAACTGATTGACTTTAGTTGTAACATTTCTTCTGATGTTAAACTTGAAATGTTATTTACTTTGTCTATTATATGACTGCTGACTATTTCTTCAGAAATTAAACGTGCTCTCTTTCGTACTGCGGAGCTTTTTGCCTTATCTGTTGATAAAGCTACAAAATATTCAAGTGGAGCTGCACCATTTTTAAGCATACAGATCTTATAGTTGATATCTGAACGATATAATATGTAATCTTGAACTTTTTTTATGTCAATTTCACTTATCTTCTCTAAAGTACTTTCATCAGGTAAAGTTCTGCTTTTTTCTTCAGCAGTGCATAGATCTATAGTGCTCTCGTACTGTTCTATTGCTGATTCTAGAGTAATTTCATCTTCTAATTTTTTCTCTGTTTTAGCACAAGCTGGTACTGAAAATATAATTAATATTAATGAAAAGAATATAGTTTTTTTCATGGTATACATCCATCTTCAATAGCTTGAAATAATAATTTTTTGTAATGATCTTTTATGCTGAAATTGAGATACAACTTTGAATAGCTTGCAGAAGTTAAAACTTTGAATAACAAAATTACTTTGAAATATTCTCTTTATATGCTCGCAATGCCCTTGTTGTAACCAACAAATCAAAACTACTGTTTAAGTAGTCTATTTGATGAAGTTTATTTCTTTCTTCTTCAGGTAGGTTGTTAATATAATTAACATTACCTATAAAGTCATAAGGCATTAGAGTTTTAAATAAGTGTTCGGCTTCCCTGCGAGTAAAATAATCTATATTACTATCTAAAGCTACAGCCAAAATGTATTCTCTGGGTGTAGCACCATTTTGTATCAGACAAATTTGGTCATTTATATTACTACGATATATTATATACCCCACTCTCAACTTTAAAAGTGATTGAAAAAAGAAGAGCACCTCACTAATCTATTGTTTTCGACCAAGAATAC
>NZ_JBEOOZ010000055.1:0-2249 GCF_040309625.1 Psychrobacter sp. 78a-MNA-CIBAN-0178 | reverse complement strand
TTTCTTTGTTGTGGTAAACATTAGAGTAAGGCGTTGCTTATTTTTTTCAATGGTTCCTCAATTCTATACAGCCCCTATTCTCGTAAATAAGCAGTCTTAGCCTATGAAAGTAATAACTGGCTGTGGTTTTATTAACACCAATTAGGCTTGCTGCTGTTCTCGCGGTAGAACCGGCAACAAATAACTCGATGAGTCTGCTTTGTTTATACCAACTTAGTTTACTCTTTCTCATAGTGCTATCCTAAATAATTTTACTCATCTAGGACAGCCCCTTCTTTTTAATCTATTCAAACAATCTTTATTCGATATAAATATTAAGCATTTAACATGCCAAGACGTATTTAGAACCAATTCTCCATAAAAAAATCCTGCCTTGAAGTAAGACAGGATTTTTTTATCGCAAGGCTAATTTTCTAGCCTATGCTATTTACAACTTAGAATGCTTTAGTAATTGTAAATACAGCACCAGTCTCTACACCACGTTTGTACGGGTTGGTGTCGGCGTCAATATTTGTGCCGACAGCAGCAAGCTCAGCTGACAGGTCTTCAACAGAAGCAAAGCTGTAAGTCACACCAATTTTCCAGTCGATGTAGTTATCATCGCCACTAGCGTTATCACTGAAATCATAATCGTCAGCAGTGGTATAACCTAAGCTTGCTACACCACCGAAAGATGCGCTCAATGGCATGCTATAAGTCAGGTTTAAATACCATGCATCAGTATCTAAGCCAAAAAAATCATTAGTGAAATTCACGCTTGCAAGCAAACTGTCACCAACAGTGATGGTGTCTGCAAAACCTAGACGTGCATACAGCTCAAGCCAATTCAAATCAGAAGCACTTGGATAGCCGTAGTACCATAAACCGACATCTAAAACTGGTTTAGACGCCAAAGAGCCAAGTTCAGTGCTATAACCTACATATGGATCGAGCTCTAATGAGCTACCAAAGCCGACATTCGAGCCCCAGACACCTGCGTATAAGCCAGAGCTATGGGTTAATCCATAACCAACTTGAACGGCAGGGTCGCTTTCAGTTTGTGTCATACCACGATAGCGGTAATCTGAAGTCATTGCTGCAGTACCAGAGAATGATACATCGCTTTCAGCTGCCATAGTCAAGCCACTTGCACAAGTGAGTAAAGATGCAGCCACTAATGTAGAAAGTTTAAAGTTCATGTTGGTATTCCCCCAAGCTGTTTATTACAAATGTTCAAATCGAAATGATTTGACTCTGAACTTGTTATTGAAATAGCAAAGGGCGTGCCAACTTTATTAAGTTACTGTTTTATCTTATTTCTTTGCAATAAAACTGCAATAACTTACAAAACCAACTTTGAAGCATTATTGTATTGCACAAATATTGGGCGATTTATTGATTTTGCACCAAAACAAATCAAACTGTATCAAATTGTTTGTAAATAGGAATTATTCTTATACAGTTTATATTCTGCACGATGCAATAAAAAAAACCAACCGCAGTTGGTTGGCTTTTTAAGTATTTTCTTCTGAGCAAAGCATGAAAAATTATTTTTCCATATTTGATAGGATTGATGTTCTGACATCATCCAATGTGGCATTGATGGTGAGCATCACGGCATCGGCACATTGTTTGATCGCAGTGTCAGGATCTTTTAGACCATTACCCGTCACTGTGCAAACGATCACCGAACCTTCAGCGATTTTACCTGCTTTAATATCACGGATTGCACCGCCGATTGAAGCCGCCGATGCAGGCTCAACGAATACGCCTTTTACTTCTAATACTCTTGGATTAGGTTTGGTCATTTTTTATCCTTTTAGCTGTCTAGTTAACCCACTTTAAAAATGATACAGTGCTACTGGGATGAATTTTGTGCAGCCTCTGTGTAAGCAGCACGCAAAGAAAATTTATACCAGTAGCGCGTTTAAATCCATAACATTTTTACATTCAGCTGACTATAGGCTATCTAGAAGGCACCTCTTTCTTATTATTGCTCTTCATCGCCATGCCACTAAAATATATGATGGACATTCCAGAAGGTGTGAAATACATCGGTATGGCACACGGTATGTTGTTTATTACCTATATCATACCCCACTCTCAACTTCGAAAGTGATTGAAAAAAGAAGAGCACCTCACTAGGGTGTGTATAGAACTCAAATGAGTGGCAACCAGATAAAGACACAAGCGAGCATTACCGCCGCTGCATAGCTATCTTTGAGCTTATCATATCGCGTGGCAATGCCCCTAAAATGTTTCAATCTAGC
>NZ_JBEOOZ010000054.1:0-2644 GCF_040309625.1 Psychrobacter sp. 78a-MNA-CIBAN-0178 | reverse complement strand
TACAAGATAGATTAATTAGAGCTTTGATACAAACCACTTGGGTGTTGTATGGTCAAGCCAAACGAGCAATTAGTACAGGTTAGCTACACACATCGCTGTGCTTCCACACCCTGCCTATCAACGTCGTAGTCTTCAACGGCTCTTTAGGGAAATCTAATCTTGAGGTGGGCTTCCCGCTTAGATGCTTTCAGCGGTTATCCCATCCGAACGTAGCTACCGGGCAATGCCACTGGCGTGACAACCCGAACACCAGAGGTTCGTCCACTCTGGTCCTCTCGTACTAGGAGCAGATCCTCTCAAATTTCCAACGCCCACGGTAGATAGGGACCGAACTGTCTCACGACGTTCTAAACCCAGCTCGCGTACCTCTTTAAATGGCGAACAGCCATACCCTTAGGACCTGCTTCAGCCCTAGGATGAGATGAGCCGACATCGAGGTGCCAAACACCGCCGTCGATATGAACTCTTGGGCGGTATCAGCCTGTTATCCCCAGAGTACCTTTTATCCGTTGAGCGATGGCCCTTCCATACAGAACCACCGGATCACTAAGACCTACTTTCGTACCTGCTCGACTTGTGGGTCTCGCAGTTAAGCGCGCTTTTGCCTTTATACTCTACGACCGATTTCCGACCGGTCTGAGCGCACCTTCGTACTCCTCCGTTACTCTTTAGGAGGAGACCGCCCCAGTCAAACTACCCACCATACATTGTCCTCGGTATTGTTATACCTGAGTTAGAACCCCAACATGACCAGGGTGGTATTTCAAGATTGGCTCCACCAAGACTAGCGTCTCGGCTTCAAAGCCTCCCACCTATCCTGCACAAGTCAGGTCAAAGTTCAATGTAAAGCTGTAGTAAAGGTTCACGGGGTCTTTCCGTCTAGCCGCGGGTACACAGCATCTTCACTGCGATTTCGATTTCACTGAGTCTCTGCTGGAGACAGCGCTGCCATCATTATGCCATTCGTGCAGGTCGGAACTTACCCGACAAGGAATTTCGCTACCTTAGGACCGTTATAGTTACGGCCGCCGTTTACTGGGGCTTCGATCAAGAGCTTCGCTTACGCTAACCCCATCAATTAACCTTCCAGCACCGGGCAGGCATCACACCCTATACGTCCACTTTCGTGTTTGCAGAGTGCTGTGTTTTTAATAAACAGTTGCAGCAGCCTGGTATCTGCGACTGTCAACAGCTCAAGGAGCAAGTCCTATCACCATCAACAGCGTACCTTCTCCCGAAGTTACGGTACCATTTTGCCTAGTTCCTTCAGCAGAGTTCTCTCAAGCGCCTTGGTATTCTCTACCTGATCACCTGTGTCGGTTTAGGGTACGATTCGTTTATAACTATTGCTTAGAAGCTTTTCCTGGAAGCATGGTATTTGCCACTTCGCTGTACAAGTACAGCTTGCTATCAGATCTCAGCCATATAACAACCCGGATTTACCTAAGTTGTAAGCCTACATCCTTTCACCTGGACAACCAACGCCAGGCTGACATAACCTTCTCCGTCCCTCCATCGCATTATAAACAAGTATCGGAATATTAACCGATTTCCCATCGACTACGCCTTTCGGCCTCGCCTTAGGGGTCGACTCACCCAGCCCCGATTAACGTTGGACTGGAACCCTTGATCTTCCGGCGTGCGAGCTTTTCACTCGCATTATCGTTACTCACGTCAGCATTCGCTCTTGTGATACCTCCAGCATGCTTTACAACACACCTTCACAGGCTTACACAACGCTCCCCTACCACTTGAAAACAAATTCAAATCCGCAGCTTCGGCTCCTAGTTTGAGCCCCGTTACATCTTCCGCGCGGGCCGACTCGACTAGTGAGCTATTACGCTTTCTTTAAAGGATGGCTGCTTCTAAGCCAACCTCCTAGCTGTCTATGCCTTCCCACCTCGTTTCCCACTTAACTAGGAATTTGGGGCCTTAGCTGGCGGTCTGGGTTGTTTCCCTCTCCACAATGGACGTTAGCACCCACTGTGTGTCTCCCGGATATCACTCATCGGTATTCGGAGTTTGCATCGGTTTGGTAAGTCGGTATGACCCCCTAGCCGAAACAGTGCTCTACCCCCAATGGTGTTCGTCCGAGGCGCTACCTAAATAGCTTTCGGGGAGAACCAGCTATCACCGAGTTTGATTAGCCTTTCACCCCTATCCACAAGTCATCCCCTGGCTTTTCAACGACAGTGGGTTCGGTCCTCCGGTGCCTGTTACGGCACTTTCAACCTGCTCATGGATAGATCACTCGGTTTCGGGTCTATGCCCTGCAACTAAACGCCCTATTAAGACTCGGTTTCCCTACGGCTCCCCTAAACGGTTAACCTTGCTACAGAACATAAGTCGCTGACCCATTATACAAAAGGTACGCGGTCACCCTAATAAATTAAGGCTCCCACTGCTTGTACGCACACGGTTTCAGGTTCTATTTCACTCCCCTCACAGGGGTTCTTTTCGCCTTTCCCTCACGGTACTGGTTCACTATCGGTCAGTCAGGAGTATTTAGCCTTGGAGGATGGTCCCCCCATCTTCAAACAGGATTTCTCGTGCCCCGCTCTACTTAATATGTTAACGCTAATGTTTCGAATACAGGACTATCACCTACTACGGTCAGCTTTCCCACGCTGTTCTTCTACATTAG
>NZ_JBEOOZ010000053.1:0-3076 GCF_040309625.1 Psychrobacter sp. 78a-MNA-CIBAN-0178 | reverse complement strand
AGCTCAAGCGCGTATTCAGCGGCTTCTAGCATAGTTGCAAAGGCATCACGCATCTCTTTAAAGTAGGCGGGTGAACTATAGCGCTCTAGTAGGTAAATCTCTTGCGGTCTTATAATGTAGTTGTTCATTGCTTATTCACTTATACCAGTTTTGTTTGAGGGTTGGTACGCCAACCATATCTGTGTTTTCCAAACCTTTTATATCACTACCATAGCCCCATCCTGTTTTTCTGCGTGGTTGTACTATTGCTTTTATCAAATCTTTTGGGTCAAGTACAATCTGTATGCCACCACCTTCCAGTACGTACATAGCACCGCGTCCATTAGCAGTCTGAACTTTACCTTTGCTATCTTTAAGTACTTGACTGGCGGTTTTACCTTCCCATACCCTCATACCACCTTTGGGCACAATATACTGAACGACCTCACCGTTACTGTTCCAGCTCGCCCATACGGCAAAGCGTCTACGCCAGTCTTCTCTTTTTTTAAGTTTTATATATTCTGATTTCCTCATCCAACATATACTGTTATCATTACTCGTAGGGTCGACGACACGATAGAGTACTGTATTTTCTTTTAGCTTTACTGCCTTCATAGTATTAAATGTTTTAAACTTTCCCTTTAATGGTCCTGTGCCTGTATTAGAAATATTTGGATAATCTTTAGGTATTTCATAACATTTTGGTAGTTCAGGATATTTAACATTCCTAGTGACATCTACCCATCTAGGTGTACTGTTTTTTATAAGTTGCACTTCACCATCGGTATGCACTCTTCTAAAATTCGCGATGTTTGTCAGATTAGTAACTGCTTTATAGCCTCCTTCAGTGTCTAGTCGTATGGCTAAACGTTCCAGAAAGTCTTGTACGGGTGCTAAAAATTCACCGAGACGCTTGTTAGCGCGATTTCTTATATTTACCACTATTTTAAGCATATCGCCTGCTTGTTTACCGATACCTTTACTGCCGTATTTTTGGACAAATTCGACAGTCTCCTTCAAATAGCCGATATGCTCATCAAATACAGCGAAAATTTGCTTCGTATTAACTTGTGCTTTTACTTTGCGCAGTTCCTTAGCTGACCATCTATAGATATTAGTGGCCCCTTCTTTACTAATTAGCTTTTTAACTGCAGGGCTTCCTATAAACCTATTAATCCCCTTGATACCTTGTTCAATAGCAGGTTCAACTGTTTTATAAATTAAACTGCCTGAAAATTTTCCAGCTTTAGATAAAGGTCTCATCATGAAGCGTCTAACAGGGGCAAGTAGTACTTTAAATATTCCCTTAAATAGCGACCCTAAAACTGGAAACAGACCGATTAAGGTCAAGATTAGACCCACCCACGCCCAAGGGTTACTATCGTCTTCGTTTATTTTTTTGCAGTTAGCACAAATATCTCGAATATCACAGATCTGGTCTACAAATGGAATCATAGAAACGACAGTACCAGTAACGACTTGAGCAGTAGAAGGTTCCGATGCAAAATCACCTTGTATGACTATCCAAAGCCAATCGGCAATATCATTTGCCGTTTCCTTACCCTTTTGTAATGCTGTGTTAACAGGTGCACTGAACCATGCAAGTGCATTTGAAAGTTTTTTTTCTTTAGATGATAAAAAGCCCATTTTTATACCTTATTATTCTTTAAAACTGTTAGCAGCTTCTAAAACTTTAAGAAACGACTCAGGAGTAGGGTCTTCAAAGCCCTTGTCTTCATATTCAACACGGTTGGCTTCTTCGGGCACATTATTGTGATGTGCTTCACCTTTCCTATCGAGTCTTCCTTTAATAACTTGACCACCATCAAAGAATATTTTGTAGCCCACATCTGGTATACCTTCACCATCAACTCCTAAAAGTTTAAGACCAATCCAGTTTTCCATTTCTACAGATGGTAAATAAGGCAGTTCTGTTTTAACTCCACCCCCGCTACCCCAATCCACCTTACTCGCCTTATAGCCCACCTGAGCAGGTGTAATAAAGGTCACATTGCCACCTGATATTTCAATGCCGCTGCCCGCAGCTTTTAACGTCAACGTATCAGGCGCGATGATATTAATACTGTCTCGGCTATGAATACGCAGTACTTGCTCACTATCAAGGCGCATCTCATTCTGATGGGCTTGTATGGTGATATCACCATGAGCGGCGGTATGGGTTTGGGCTTTATTACTGTAATAATGAATATCGCCTGACACCAACTGATTCATCTGGGTTTGGCTGTGATGATGAGTGTTGTCTGTCGCATGCGAATGAGTGTTCTTAGTACTGGTATGTTGGCTGTGCTGTCCGCTTAGCATGGCGAGATGACGCTGGGAGTCGATCAGCAGATGCGCTTGTTGCCATTGTCCGGACTCGCTAAGACTACTATCGTTGTTGTCTTTGCTAAACTCGGCAAATGGGGTTTGCGCATCTTTATTATCGCCTTGCTTATTATTGCTACTGCCTTCTAGTCCGACTGGCTGATGGGTGCCAGCTAACTGCGCGTAGGCTTGTTGATGCTGATCGGCGGTTTGTAGTTTGCTATGACTGCTGTGATTCATATGCTGCTTTAATTGACTGTCAGCTTGATGGCTGCTGATGTGTATGCCTGTACTACCTTGCACATTAGCGGCAGCTTGGGTCTCAATACTGATGCCTTGCCCTCTTGCTTGACCGCGAGTGTGGTCGCTATGCTGATAGAAATGACCAATGGTGAGACTGCTCTGGTAGCTTGTGCTATAGACATTGATCTGTGGACTATTTGGATGGGTGTCAAACATCAGCTGATTGTAGCCATTCGCTAGACTGTCTTTGGTGGCGTCCCCTGTACGACTTGAGTCGATACTTTGGGTTTTGATGCCATCTATCGCATGAACATGACTTTGATTGATAAACCATGCGGGGCTAGTGGCGTCTATATGGTCCGAATCGCTAGTCAGACTATTGTGCTGAGCATCAGCATTACCTTGGCCATTATGAGTACTGCCGATGATGATGGGATGGGTGATGTCGCCACCGATGAAGTCGATCAGGACGTGTTGCCCATGACGCAGGGGATGGGTTTGTCCCATGTGGTCGGCGACTAAGTGACTG
>NZ_JBEOOZ010000052.1:0-3701 GCF_040309625.1 Psychrobacter sp. 78a-MNA-CIBAN-0178 | reverse complement strand
TTTCTTGGTCATGGTAAACTCCTGTGAATACGCTTAGTTTACCAAGTTTAGTTGTACGGTTTCTTCAGCATAGCTCAGTAGTGTGTTAGGAGGACTAATAGGTTCGGAAGTAGGTGAAGCTCTATATGAAGAGGCGGAGGAGTTTACTACATGGAAGGTATTGTGAAAAAAAGAGAATTATGGTCAGCATTATCTGAATTATTTGTTGATAATGAAATAAATTACGATGCTATTGCGAAGAAAGTTCAAAGTTATTCTTTAGATACAATTGAATATTCATTGTTTTATGAAGTAGCCCCTATTTGTTCACTAAATTTTTCAAGCGTTATACCTGCTGTGTGGTCTTTTTTTGAGATTGACACTATTGCACCATTAATTGAACAACATATCTCAAGATATAATAATGAAAAATTATATAAATTAAAAGCTGACTTTTTAGTAAAGTATTATAAGTTTCACTATAAATCAGAATGGTTGGAATTACAAAAAGAGATTATTTTTTTGAAAAACAATTGAAATACTTAGAGGTTAACCAATAACAGGGATGGTTATGTTTAAATATAAACTTCTAAAAGTAACCTTAATATTAGCATCACTATCTTTTTCAACTACTGCCTGCCAAGCAGAAAAAGAGAGCACTATGCCTGATAAACCTTTAGAAATTTCATTAAACATGACAGCTAAAGAGTTATACGATGCCAACCCTGAGTATAAAGCGTTTCAAGAAGGAGACGCTCAACCTATGGGAGCCACTTTCCAAGGTTACGACTTTCCAAGATATAAAGAGCCTACTGTCATTATCAAATATCCTAATGGTGAATTTGCTATCGATGGTGTTATGTCAGTCTTAGCTTATGAGGATAATAAACAAGAAAGTTATAAACTCTCTAAAATCAATCTTAGTTTTTTATTCAACCATAAAGTAAGCGGTATATCAGATAAAGATGCTTATAAAAAAATGATATCTTTCTTTAAAGAGCTACAGAATAAAGGTTGGACACATGCTAAAACTTTAAGTGAACCTCGTTTAAGCCCCAAAGATAGCTTTACATTTGCTACTAAAGAAGATGGATATGCCTTCAGTCTTAACTATACTTATCCATTAAGTTTTGAACAGTGGTTGCAGCTCGATGATCTACAAACATGGCAACTGCGACATGGTACAGATGTATTTATGAATATTAGAATGAATAGACAAACAGATTCATCCACAGGTAAGCGTCATTACCTGATTAGTTTAGAGGTTTTCAATGAAGTAGAGCTACTACTACAAATCGTTCCGAATGATTATGATGAGCCTTTGACTAAAGAATACAGTAAGCTTTATGACAAACTACCTGAAGCTAGACTCTTTATTGAAACTGAAGCTATTAAAATGGGATTAAAGATTCAGCAGAACCAACCTGACTATACCCTACCACTCGTACTTAAAGAGACAGGTATCGATACCAGCAAATCTGTATCAATTGACCCTTATAAAATTACCTACGAGGATTTTATTAAGCGTCAAGAGGCGGGCGAAGACATGACGCCGTACTATGAAAATAAAACCAAACCCAATAAACCTGAAATTACTAGTCAAGCTCGAGGCCGTTGCCTAGCTGGTCAGCCCTGCCCTAAGTCAGGCTACTGGTTCACGCAAGCAAAATCTGACAGTCGTGCTTACTTTAAGCAAGGCGACATCATGCCAGACTATCCAAACAATAACTGGGGTGAGGTGATTTGGCAATTTGACGCTGAAAAAGGGTAATTAATATATTATTTTATTCAAGCCACCCTTGGGTGGCTTTTTATATTTATTAATCTCTACTCAACCGCAAACTCACGCACAGTCTGGACAACATAACTATCAACAGCACACCCCGACTCTCACCCAAACTGGTCTTGGCGGTCAGCATCTAGCAGAACGTTTAACACAGTTGGCAACGGGCTTGGGTAGATCGGTTAATGATCACAGTGTCATCAAAACACAGTTAGAGAATATCAGCAACGAGCAGCAAACCAAAACCCATCAAACAACGCCCTACACCCTTATCGATAGCGCAGCAGATAGTAGTTACGTCAGTGAAGACCTGCTGATCCAACGGTCGATGGGTGAGATGATCAGCACTACCCAGCAAGATATGAGTATCAGTAGTGGCGATAGTCATCAACAAGTCAGTAGCGAGTCTCTAAATATCATAGCAGATGGTCAGTTTAGTATGACCAATGCCAAAGACAATATCATGCTGTCTGCGCACACGGGTAAGCTTGAAGCGACCGCTAAGCAAGATGTCAACATTGCCTCCTCGACCAAAGAGGTTGAGGTCGTAGCCACCAATAAGATTACGCTGACGGCTGGTGGTGCCAGGATCACGCTTGATGGTGCTGACATTACGATTGCAGCGAAACAGTTTACGGAGAAAGGTGGCAAGCACAGTAAGGCTGGAGGTGGAAATGATGGGCTTGGGTTGGCGGGGTTGCCTAGTTTGATAGCTGGTGCGATGTATAAAGCAAAGTTCAAATTTGCAGACGATGATGACATTGCTTATGCCAATACTCCTTATATTGCTATTAATGAGGATACGCAAGAGACCTTTGAAGGTATAACTGATGCTGAGGGAAGTACAGAGAATTTCTATAGTTCTGACTCCAATAAGATTAAAGTGCATCTAAGAAATGAAGACCCTTGGGGATCTATTGAACTTTATAAAGTTAAATTTAAGTTTACTGATGATGATGGTAACCCGTATAGTCATGTTCATTATCGTGCAGTATCTGAGGTAAAAGAGTTAATTTATTTTGGAACTACTAATGCTGAGGGTGAAACTGCAAACCTTGTATCATCAATTGAAGAAAACTTTAATGTTCATCTTTATCTATCAACGATTGGAGATTAGTAGTTATGCAGATTATGCGTAAAGAGTCGAGTGGCAAAACAACTGCTGACGGCAATAATATAGATGTAAAAATAACCAGAAGAAACTCAAACTTAAAGGTTTGTCCTATTATTAATAATTTAGTGTTTAGTGACATAAGTTTGAGGTGGCTTGAAAGTATAGACTCACGTATAGAATCAGCTAGCTGGTTAAGTAAAATTTTACCTGCCGCATTTGCAGGACTCTTATTTACAAAAAGACCTGCTGGCGGGAGGACATCATCTGGAATACCAATTAACTCAATTTGGGGTATATCGGCAAAAGCAGAGTTAGAAGCAGCCATAAAACCTGCCCCTCGAAAAATAGACGGAGCTAACTGGGTATTATTTGCAGAAGCAATGGGTAGTGTTGATCAAATAAAAAGGAACATGGTTGAAAAGGATGCTTATCGGGCTATTTTAGAATTAGAATCTGATGGCTATTCTAAACACAATAATGAAATAAAATTCTTTAAAGCTATTGCTGAAGGATGTATGCCATGAAATATATTAAATTATCATTAATATGGAGTATGACATTGTTATGCATCTCGTGTTCACAGTTCATAGGTGCTAGTGAACATTCTTTAGCTCTAGATAGAGCAGTTCAAACTATGAATGATGCAGTAGATTTGTGTGAAGAAGATAAAAACTCTATTAAAGATCCTGAACTAGATGATTTAAAAGCTATGAGCAAATTTTCTGAAAATACTATCAATGCTTATATAATACCCCACTCTCAACTTGAAATAAGCAAATCAAACTGAAGAGGCGGATTACCAAGTTTTTTGTTGAGTACAAAGCA
>NZ_JBEOOZ010000051.1:0-4224 GCF_040309625.1 Psychrobacter sp. 78a-MNA-CIBAN-0178 | reverse complement strand
CTTAAACGAGGCTCACTTAAACTTTTAGCATAAGTCCAACCCTTACCTTGCAGTTCTTTAAAGAAAGCCATCATTTTTTGATAAGCATCTTCGTCCGATATACCGTTGTCTGTAGTGTCGAAGAAAAAATCAACTGTAATTTTATTCAACCCTCTCTGCTCGCTAGTTACCTTATCCATAGCTAAAATAGTGACAACTTGGTCAATCTTAAAACTATCATCAGAATAATGGAAAATTGCTTTCCCCATGTTGCTTGTTGGAAAGTCATAACCTTGAAAAGTAACGCCCATAGGTTGAGCGTCCGCTTCTTGAAAAGCTTTATACTCAGGGTTGGCATCGTATAACTCTTTAGCAGTCATGTTTAATGAAATTTCTAAAGGTTTATCAGGCATTATAGGGGTTACCTTATCTTGGGCATTACAAGCGGTTATAAAGAAGCTTAAAAACAAAACGTAAGCAAGTTGTAGATAGTATCGCATCGTATTTTTCTTTTAGTTAAATGGATAAAATTTATCAGGTTTATGATACCAACCTGCCATCGTTTGGAGTTGGCCTAACATATAGCTCTCTTCTGTTTGCATTAGACCATGAAATTTCTCTGCTGCTTTTTTAATCCATTTCATACGGCTTTTATAACTATACAATAAAATATCTGATTCCGGTTTAGAGACATACTTGTCATATTTAGGGTCGTCTTTATTTTCAGGATGACTGCCAGGATAACGATACGTTGGGTATACTGTGACTTGCGGTACATTACAAGTATTTGAGAAAAATAGCTTAACCTCAGGTGCTAGTCCACCTGCTAATTCCATTGCATTAATCTCACGCTTATGCCGCCATTGTTCATAAATTAAGGGTTGAAGGACTTTTCCTTGTTCATGTTGAGCGATAATGAGTACATTTTGATATTGAGCTTGAGCTCTTTGTGATTTAACTTTATCACTTGAAGGAAGTTCTTCGAACTTTCTAACTTCAGCAAACCCTGCTTGAATATGTTCGTTGGTCTTTAAATAATTAATCTTAGGCAAAGATTTTGCTGCCCAATCGGCTTTATTTATTGCCGTTTTTATTTGTGGAACGAGGTTATTTGAATGTCGTTTACTTATACAGTTAAAGAAAACTTTAGACCCATAACTACTATAGTAATGATGCCATCCCGCAATATCTTGGAACAGCCAAAAGTTACCTTGTCCAAACCAATCACTAGCAGTGACTGCAATACCGTGTTTAGTTACTGTAAGAGTCCAATGCTCCAAAGTGCAAGCTACCGTTTTACTAGCGAACGCACCTAAAGCCATCCAATAAAAACGACCTTTTTTACGTGGATCTCCATTCTTTTCAGTTTCTAAATAAAACCTAGCATATGTACCTGCAATACGTCGTGCTCTTACACTATAACTGTCCACGAAGTTGTAAGTGTTATTTGAGACCTTTTCGCTCATACGCTCTAGGCAAAACTGCTGAGAGACAGACCATAACTCTTCGCAGGTACAAGCTTTCGGTGTACAGCTATTTATAGTTGTATTGGTTTTCGCTTTAGTAACCATGCCTTCACCCTATTTATTATTATTTAAAAAAGTAGACCAGACTAGTTGCATCTTCAGTTCATCTTCCTGATCTCCCGAATCTATACGAGGCGTCTTACCCTCAATATCTGATTCTGATTTTATATTTACATTTTTACCCGTTAATAGATATTTCATATCAGGCAATGGATTACCCATTGGGTCAACCAACTGAATCTGCTCATCAAAGAACTCTTTTTCTACTAACTTATCAAAAGGTAGCCGCGATAAATAACTACTATCAATCCCACCTCCAGCCTTACTATGCTTACCAGCCTTCTCCGTAAACTGCTTAGCAGTGATTGTGATATTACTGCCTTCTAAGACAATACTCGCACCACCAGCCGTCAGCGTAATCTTATTAGTCGCTACTACTTCAACGGCTTTAGTCGAGGAGGCGATGTTTATATCCTGCTTAGCCGTCGCCTCAAGCTTACCTGTATGCGCGGATAGAGTGATGTTCTCTTTCGCATTGGTCATACTAAACTGACCGTCGGCGATTATGTTTAACGACTCGCTACTGACTTGATGATGACTATCGCCACTACTAATCATCATATCTTGCTGAGTGGTGCTGATCATCTCACCCATTGACCGTTGAATTAGCGTATCGTCACTGATATAAGCACTATCCGCTGCGCTATCGATTAGCGTGTAAGGTGTTTGCTGATGGGTTTTAGTGTCTTGTTCCTTGGCGATAGTTTTAAGTTGGGTTTTAATCGCCTTATGGTCATTTACTTGTCTGCCAAGTCCCGTTGCTAACTGCGTTAAACGCTCCGCTAATTGCTGACCACCAAGACCAGTTTGGGTGAGGGTCGGGGTATGATGTTGATAATTGTGCTCTTGGACTTGTGCGTGGGTCTGCGGTTGAGTGGAGAGGGCTAAATATAAAAAACCACCCAAAGGTGGTTTAGATCGAAATATTAAAAACTAGCCTTTCTCACCCTCAAACTGCCAAATAACTTCACCCCAATTATTGTGAGGATAATTGGGCATGATATCACCCTGTTTGAAGTAAGCTCGGCTATCTGCTTTTGCGAAGGTAAACCAGTAGCCTGATTTAGGGCAAGGCTGATTTGCTGGGCAACGCCCTCGAGCTTTACTGGTGATTTCGGGTTTATTAGGTTTGATTTTATTTTCATAGTAAGGTGTCATGTCTTCGCCCGCCTCGGAACGCTGCATAAACTCTTTATAAGTAATTTTATAAGGGTCAATAGAGATAAATTTACTGGTGTCAATACCTGTTTTTTCTAGTATGAGTGGTAGGGTATAGTCAGGTTGGTCTTGTTGAATATCTAAGCCTATCTCTAAAGCTTGAGTTTCAGCGTATAGTCTAGCTTGCGGTAAGTCTGGATAAGCTTCTATAAAAACTGATTCCATAGTATCGTCTGGGTTGTCATAACTGAGATAGCTGTTGATATGAATCTCTTCGGAGCTAAAATCTAAACTGATCATATAGACGTAATTGTTAACCTCTTCTTCAAAGTTGTATTGCATAGTAATATCTAAAAAAACATCAGTGCCATTTCGTAGATCCCAAAATTGTAAGCTTGGTAGCTGTTTAAACTGATCAAAGGTTAGAGGGTATTGATAGTTTAGAAAGCTAGATGATACATTCTCATCAGTGACATAATCATAACTATCTTGGAGAGATATACGAGCACTAGTGACACGACGATCGTTCTGCCAACCTTGCTCTTCTAGCTGTTTAAACAGTTTTTGCACAGCGACATAGGCATCTTTTTTCGTAACAGCATAGCTACCTTGAGAGTTAGGGACGAAAAAATCAATTCGAACCGACTGTATGCCTCGTTTAGGTTTATCATGAATATAGAAGCCTGAGGTCATACCAACATTATCAACAGTAAGTGATGGAATGTTTGGATAGTTGAAAGTCGCAGTCCCATTGTTAGACGGAAAGTTAATTTCGTAAAAAGTAACGCCTAAGCTACCAATATTGAGCGGATTATCATCAAAACTCCAATACTGTTTAATGTCCTCATTATTTTTTTTAAAGGTTTCAGGGCTTTCTTCTACTGAAACATAAGCATGAGGCGGGATAGAGACCTCTTTTTCTGCTTGGCAGGCAGTAGTTAGAAGCATAAAACTAAAAAACAACCAATTGCTAAATATTTTTTCAATCATAAGCTAATTATCTAACCATCATTCCATTTTTATAATAAATAACAAGAGGCTCCTGCAATGTGTATTGTTGTGAGTTCAACATTATCTTTGAAGTCATAAGTACCTGAGCGTATTCATTATTTATAGTTAACCACTTCATTGGCATCGTTTTAGCTGAATCAATAGGGTTTCCTGGAGAAGTCAGTTTACCTTTGTTTTGGCCTTCGACTTGAGAAATGTCGTATTTAAAAAACTGACTATTATGTACTCCTTCAATATAGCATTCAGACCTTACGTCATGATAACAGTAAACTAACATCTCTTTAGTTGGATGAATTAAATAGGCTACTTCTCTAGGATCATCTGAATTTAGGATCTTATCTAAAGATGTTTGTGAATTATAATTCTGAGTATCTGAGTTTGCTAATATTTTAGAGCTATCATTATTTGATCAGGGGAGTTTCCTAAAAACTGTGTAACTGCTTATAATCCCATAACAGGAGAATAAGCAATGACCAAGCAAACTGACATT
>NZ_JBEOOZ010000050.1:0-5192 GCF_040309625.1 Psychrobacter sp. 78a-MNA-CIBAN-0178 | reverse complement strand
TGTGCTTTGTACTCAACAAAAAACTTGGTAATCCGCCTCTTCAGTTTGATTTGCTTATTTCAAGTTGAGAGTGGGGTTAAACATAGAAGTCCAAAAGAAGTTTTAAAATTAAATGAACAAGCCCGTACATTGTAGCAAGCAAGCCTCGATGAAACTATCATCTAGGCGAGATACAAGGTTGGGTGTCGCAAACTCCACCCAACCTACCATTTAGTTTATGAAGGTCGCCTTGAGATGCGGTTTAGCCCCGATTGTAGCGGTTATCCTGCTCAATTGAACGAGTTGCGAGGACTAGGTTTTGGCTTGGCTACGCGGAGCAAGAGACAGGACAAACCGTAGCCCTCGCCTCGTATCAGTGAGTAGATATAAGCGAAAAGCGGGATTGGCTCCAATATTTAGCCGTTAGGTCTTGTATCTCGCCGCCAACCTACTCGACACCCAGCATCACGACATAAGATAAAAATCAAACCAGCCACTTTTCAATATTCCTTCGCAAAAAAAGGTAAGTCTTTTGACTTACCTTTTTTGATAACATTTACTTTTGAGGATATTTACTGAGTTATCTACGTTTAATGGTTCTAGTAGTTACTCCAGTAATTGCCCCACTAGTTGCGTTAGCAGGTGCTTTCGCAGCCGCTTGATAAACTGGCGTAACCTCAGGTAAGAGTGCCTGAATTTTAGCGATACGCTGCCCAGAGTTTGGATGCGTAGACATCAAAGTAGCTATGGTGTTGCTACGACCATTGGCGGCTTCCATTTTTTGCCATACTGCAACGGCAGCTTCTGGATTGTAGCCTGCCTGTGCCATCAAGCGTAGACCACCCGCATCGGCTTGTGATTCTTGGCTACGAGAAAACGGCTTATCAAGTCCGTAGTCACTAATCAAACCCAACGCATCATCACTCAAACCTGTTTTTGCCTGTAGTTCGGCACCACCTAACTGCAGCGCTAAGCCTGTCAGAATTTTTTGCCCAGCATCTTTTTTACTGTGCTCAGCTAACGCATGGGTCATTTCATGTCCCATGATCGCAGCGATCTCTGCATCCGTTAACTGTAACTTCTCTACAATACCGGTGTAAAAAGCCATCTTACCACCCGGCATTGCCCAAGCATTTAATTCAGGTGAACGTAGAACAGTGATCTGCCAATCAAAAGGGACGCCTGTCGTATTAGCGCGAACGGCGTAGGGCTTCATACGATTAAAGACTCTTTTAACTCGGATAGCAGTGGCAGACGTATTATCTACTGCGCCTTGACTATTAGCACTAGAAACCACTTGAGAGTAATTTTTAGCCGCATCGGCATTCATGCTATTGGTATCGTACCCTGACATATCAGCTATCGTAGTACAGCCTACTAAAGTAGTAATCGTCGTAAGCAATAGAGCATTTTTTATGTTATTAAAAGTTGTCATTAGACGTCCTAGTTGAGAAATATAATTAAGGTGATTGGCTAAAATAAAGGTAATGCGTTGATGAACTTAAAATCCCACTATCAAAATTTATATCATGCAATCCGCGCACTGAAAGCAATATATAATTAATAATGTGACTAAAATGTAAATGAGGTGTAAGTAATGTGTCTAAATTACCGAGTGGGAGATTATCATGGTATAAAACAAAAGTCTATTAAATTTGTAGTATATTGTTTGTTCGTTGTCTTAAGCTTTACCGACCTACCTTTGAAACATACAACTTTATCATTTTTAATAGAACCTCTACTCAGAGAGCGGCCTGCAATAAAGCCCACCTACATAAACTCTCTCTCAACATTCATCACCCGCGCATCTACGGTCCGCTCTATCTTCTCCTCTATTTGACTGCATTGTGATTCGACCTCACGTTTAGATAGCCCCACTACCACAAACGTCCATTCGCTGGCATCATGCCGATCACGCTCGCCGCTTTCACATACCGCGACACTTAGCGTATTACCAAATCGTGCATGCAAGCCACCCATACGTTGGCGTTTTTCTTTTAATGAGCTACAACCGGGTAGCGCGAAAGTCAGCGTTAAGATAGCGATATGCATTTTATTCTCCTTGCGACAGTGGTTTACGCTTTATAATAGTAGCAAATAAGCACGGCAAGTTATGCTATCGTTACCTTGCCGTATCGATACCTCATAACGACTCACACTGTTTATACTAATACCATTCATAAAAATCATAATAGCCAATATGCGTACTCGCCCAATGACTTCTATCAGCTACGTACAGCAACAGCGTATTACTCGATTATGCGTGCGCTGCGGACTACTCCTTATGCAATATGGTGCCGAGTCTGCTGTGGTGGTGGACTTGTCTAAACGTTTGGGATTCGCTTTGGGAATGAGTAGCGTAGAATGTTCGCTGAATTTTAATGCTATTACCTTGACGACCATCTGTAATGAGCGCTGTATCACCACCACTCGAGACACGATTAATCAGAGCATCAATGTCAATTTATTGGTACAAATCCAGCAAATCATCAATAAAACCGAAGCCAATACAAATAGCCACAAGCTAGATAACCATAAACTGAAGTCTGAGCTGACTGACCGCACCACCCTTGCGTTTGATGAATTAGATAAAACGGTTTATCCAACGTGGCTAGTGGGCGTGTTTGTCGGTGCATCTTGTGCTGCGTTTGCTAATCTTAATGGCGGTAGTTGGTCGATTACCGCGGTGACCTTTGTCGCTGGTATGGTCGCGATGTTCACTCGCATTTATTTGGCCAAGCAGCATTTCAATCCTTTTATCACCGTCATCGTGACGGCTTTTATCGCCTCTTTGATTGGGGCGACGACTTACTATTTTGATATTGGTAATAATGCAGATATTGCCGTTGCCTCTAGCGTGCTCTTACTAGTTCCAAGCTTTCCTTTAATCAATTCTTTCTCAGACATCTTAAAGGGCTATGTCAATATCGGCATTGGACGTGCCGTTTTTACTTATATGCTAACCTTGTCAGCGTGCGTTGGCATTGTGATGGCGCTGGTTTTACTACAAATACAGCACTGGGGATTTTGACATGTGGTTCATTGAAACCGTTGCCCTGTCGTGTATTATTACCCTTGGTTGGACACTCATGTTCAGCGTACCCAAACGCTATATTCCACCTTGTTTGCTGATGACCGCCTTTGGGTTCGGACTAAAAACAGCGCTGGTCTATCAGCACATACATCTGGTGGTAGCCAGCTTTTTTGGGGCGATGCTTGCCAGCTTTTTAGGCGTGTACTTTTCTAAAAAATATACCTTACCGCCCAAAGCGTTAATCTCGCCAAGCGTCATCTGTATGATGCCCGGTATCGCTGCTTATAAGGCGATGGTCAGTATGGTACAGATTGGCTATTTTGGCTTTTCCGACGAATTATTTAGCCAAATGATGGTGTATTTGTTTGAGGCCTTATTTGTGACTTCAGGATTGGTGCTAGGCTTATCCATTCCTGGGCTGTTATTTTATAGACGGCGCGCTATTGTTTAGATGGGCTTATAAGGTGTTAGGCTATTTTTGCCTAAATATTTTTATAGCGTGGTGCTAGCTGGCACATCTTCATAAGCAAAACCTTGTAAGATTCATTATCATACCCATTACAATAGAGTTAAAAATAACAGAATTAAAAAATAATAGACTGCAAAATTGTACCAATACGCATCAATACGTACTAAATAAAGAGACTTAACTATGACCAAACATTATGACTATATTTCCATTGGTGGCGGTAGCGGCGGGATTGCTTCAATCAACCGAGCGGCAAGCTATGGCAAAAAATGCGCCATCATCGAAGCGGAGCAATTAGGCGGCACCTGCGTAAACTGGGGCTGCGTGCCCAAAAAGGTGATGTGGTATGGCGCACAAGTGGCCGAAGCTATCGAAAAGTATGCGCCAGACTATGGTTTTGACGTTGAGTTAAAAGGCTTTGACTTTCAAAAGCTGGTCAATAGTCGTCAACAATATATCCAAAACATTCATCGCTCTTATGATAATAATTTGGCAAAGAACGGCGTTGAAGTGATAAAAGGCTTTGCCAAATTCGTCGATACCAATACGGTCGAGGTCAATGGCGAACATATCACCGCTGACCATATTTTGATCGCGACGGGTGGTCATCCTATCTTCCCTGATATCAAAGGCGCGGAACACGGTATTGATTCTGATGGGTTTTTTAGATTAAATCATTTGCCAAAACGCGTGGCTATCGTCGGGGCAGGATATATCGCGGTTGAGATCGCTGGCGTGCTCAACAGTCTGGGCGCTGAGGTACATCTGTATGTGCGTCAACATTCGCCGCTACGCTCGTTTGACCATACTATCGTAGAAGCGTTATTGATAGAGATGGAGCAAGATGGTATTCAATTGCATACTGAAACGACGCTGACGGAAGTCAATAAAAACGACGATGGCAGTTTAGAACTCTTTACCAAAGATGGTGCGCTTGATACCGTTGATTGTTTGATTTGGGCGATAGGTCGTGCGCCTTCGACGGACAATATCAATTTGGATGTTACGGGTGTGGAAACGACTGATAATGGCAAAATCAAGGTCGATAAATTCCAAAATACTAATGTCGATGGTATTTATGCGGTCGGTGATATTATCGAAAACAGTATTGATTTGACACCCGTCGCTATCGCAGCAGGTCGCCGCCTATCAGAGCGTTTGTTTAATGATAAGACAGACGAGCATTTGGTTTATGACTTGGTACCAACGGTTATCTTTACTCACCCCCCTATCGGCACGATTGGTTTGTCTGAGATTGACGCGGTTGAGCAGTATGGTAAAGACAATATCAAATGCTACACCTCGAGCTTTACCTCGATGTACAGCGCGGTAACTCAGCATCGCCAAAAATGCGTGATGAAGCTCGTTTGCTTGGGCGATGATGAAAAAGTCATCGGTTTGCATGGCATAGGTTTTGGTGTCGATGAGATGATTCAAGGCTTTGCGGTAGCGATAAAAATGGGCGCGACGAAAGCAGACTTTGATAATACGGTTGCCATTCATCCAACTGGCTCGGAAGAGTTTGTGACCATGCGTTAATGTCGCGTTGATATATGCGTTAGTTTTATAGGGTGTGTAAGTAGAGGGGCTATTCTTGAGAGAGTAGCCTTTTTTGCTAGGTTTGAGGACTATCTCGAGCCCATCCCGAATTCTGTGTAACTGCCATTTAGATTAAGTGCTTACTAATACGATCATCAAACATAATCATAA
>NZ_JBEOOZ010000049.1:0-6130 GCF_040309625.1 Psychrobacter sp. 78a-MNA-CIBAN-0178 | reverse complement strand
AGTTTGAAATGCAACACGGCACATCTTACTCTTCAACTCATTCTTTTAAAACGTTGCACTTCTTATTTGAATCTAGGCCTTTATTATAAGAGATACCCTGCGTGAAACCGACTTTTTGGCAACGATTTACGGCACCGTTTGTAGAGCCTTATGCCCGCTACCAGCATGCGGATATTTTGCATGCCATACGTTTGGGTGTGGCCGTACTTATTGCACTGTTGTTAAATGAGTTTACGCACTTGCCACATGGCGAGTGGACGACCATTACCGTGTTTGTAATTTTGGGTTTGTTGCAATATCAGGGCGCGATTTATACCAAGGCTAAAGAGCGGATATTGGGTACTTTGCTTGGAGTGTTGGTCGGGCTTAGCTTCTTATGGTTGATTAAAGATATCGGTGGTTGGCTGTGGTTGTATTATGGGCTGATTGGCATTATCAGTGGCATAATCGGTTATGTGGCGGTCAAGCAATTGGGTTATATTGGGCTGCTAACAGGCATTACCATGCTGATGATTGTATCGAGTCCTGACCACAGCAGTATTGCCCAAGATGGCTTATATCGCGCGTTTAATATTTTGCTTGGCGCAGGGGTGGCGGTCGCAGCAACATTAATTTTACCGCTGAAGTCGACGTTGATGTGGCGGTTTTTGTTGGCCAGCAATCTTGAGACGTGCAGCAATTTGTATGCAGGAGTGGGCAATCATATTGATGCCGATGTACTAGTACCCAAGCCGTTTAAATATAGTAAGGCGACCAGTTCAGCCAGTATTATTTATCCATCGAGCAGTTCTATACCGGATACACCCGTCAATAAAGCCTTGGTGAAGGCGTTACAAAAGATTAATAAGCGCTTGCTTGCCGTGCGTCCGCATATCGCAGCGACTGCCAGTGAATCGGGCATTGATAAAGAAACGCTAGAAACCATTCAGCGTACCCATCGTAATATTATCGGTACCATTGATTTGCTGTTAAGTGCCGCACCGCGCTTGGCAAATATCGAGATTGACGATGAAAATCATATTTTGCTTATCCATTATCAGCACGAATTAACGCAGGCAATGCAGCATATGGCTGCGGTATTACGTAGCCCAAACGATGAGGTATTTCGCCCCATTACTCGCATCGCGGTATCAGAGTATCCGAGCGTGCAGAATTTAGGTTTTGAGTGGCAGGGCTATTTTTGGTTGACCCAAACTCTGCAAGTACAGTTGCAGCGATTAAGTGATTTATTACAAAAGACCAAGCCGCAATGGTTTGCTGCTTCTGGCCTGCGTTATCAGCGCCGTGAACAGCGCCGTATTGAGCATAAAGGCAGCGAGACAGATTTACATTTATGAAGAAAACAAATAAAAACGCTGACTCTCACAAGTCAGCGTTTTTACTTAAACAATATTTTTAGGGCGTGTTTTTCTAGCCTTCTGTATTAACGACCCGTTTTTAGCTTATCCCAATACTGCTGGTACACTTGCAGGGCTTCATCACCGACGTCTTCTTGGAATTCAGCTTTGGCCAACACCTCTTTGCTAGGATAAATGGTTGGGTTATTACGCACGCTTTCCTCCATCAGCTCACGCGCTGCCAAGTTCGGCGAGGCATAACCAATCTCTTCACTGACAATCTTGGCGTTCTCAGGACGCAGTAGGTAGTCGATAAATTTGTGCGCGGCATCCACCTGTTTGGCGTTCTTCGGAATGACAAAGTTGTCCATCCAGAGTATCGCGCCCTCGCTTGGGTACTTATAGACCAAGCTGGTTAAGCCTTCGTCATTGGCCATGACGGCTTCGCCATTCCACGTCATACCGAGTGACGTTTCGCCTTCGATATAAGGCATGCGTGTCGCATCTGAGTTAAAGGTTTTGACGTTTGGCATCAAGGTAGTGAGCTTGTCATAAGCGGCTTTGATCTCGTCAGGATTGCTGCTGTTACCCGAATAGCCAAGGGTGAGGAGCGCCATACCAAACACTTCGCGTACATCATTGGTCAGCATCACTTGACCTTTATACTCAGGTTTCCACAGATCGTTCCAGCTATTGACCGTCGCAGGATCGACCGAATCGCCATTGATGGCCAAACCAGTGCTGCCCCACATATAAGGAATTGAGTATTTGTTCTCAGGGTCAACCTTGGTATTGGTAAATGAGGTATCGAGGTTTTTAAAGTTACTCAGTTTAGATTTATCAAGCTCTTGCAATAGCCCTTCTTTGGCCATTTTTTCGACATAATACGTCGATGGAATCGCTAAGTCATACTGACTAGAATCATCGAGTAGTTTGAGCTTGGCGTACATGGCTTCGTTAGAGTCAAAGGTGGTGTAATTGACCGAAATGCCCGTCTCTTCTTCAAAGCCATCCAAAATCTCTTGCGGCATGTACTCTGACCAGTTATACAGATTTAGCGTCTCATTGCTAGCAGTAGCGTTGCCATCAGCGGCATTGTCAGCGTTGCTACAGCTGGCCAGTGCTAGGCCGACTGCCATGGCTAATAAGGCTTTTGGTACTAAACGACCGTTACGCGCCGCTGTGTTGGCAGTGGCATGGGGCGATGATAAATGAGTCAAAATATCTCTCCTAGATAAAGGTAAGGCAAATCGATAAAAATAAATAAAGGCGGCTAATGATTACAGGCTCAGCACCGATAGTTGCCCTGTTATGGTTATTATACCCAGTAATTTAAAGGGCAATCGCGAATAGACATTACGATAGGCAATGCCTTACAAGTCGAAGGCAGTGTCAGAATAGCCCAGCCTAGGTAAAGCAATCAAAGGAAGCAATCATGCTATGATGAGCTGGTTTATTTTTATACCGTATTTTCAATAACGTGAATAGACCAACCATACCATAATAATAAAGGATGCAACATCATGACCCAGAATAACACTGTTATACCGGCGTTATTGCCTGAGAAAGTCGCCATCGTCACTGGTGCCAGTCGTGGACTAGGCGCACAAATTGCCCAGCAAATGGCAGCGGCAGGGGCAAGCATTTGTGTCAATTATCTCAATAGTAAAGAGGCTGCTGAGGCAGTCGTTGCCGACATCGTCGCTGCTGGCGGGCAAGCATTTGCTTATCAAGCTAATGTCACTGAACTTGAGCAAGTACAAGCGCTGGCAAAGGCGGTCGTTGCGCGCTACGGGCGCATTGACATAGTGGTCAATAACGCCTTGCCAAGCTACCAATTTAATCCTAGTGCCGACTATACCAGTATTGAAACCGTTAAATGGGCGCACTTCTCCCAGCAAATGGATGGCATCGTCAAAGGCGCAGTTAATACCGTACAAGCAGTACTACCACAAATGAAAACGCAAAAAATGGGCAAGATTATCAATATCTCAACCAACCTTGTTTATAATCCTGTGGTCACTTATTACGACTATACGACTGCCAAATCGGCGTTGATTGGACTGACGCGTAATTTAGCCGCTGAGCTTGGTCAACATGGTATCCGCGTGAATTTGTTGGCAGGTGGCTTGCTTAAAACCACGGACGCAAGCCGCTCAACCACCGAAGAAGTATTTGATTATATCGCCAGCACCACACCGTTACGTCAAGCAACCTCAGTGGATGACTTTGCCAATGCTGTATTGCTCATGGCATCGGATTTGAGTGCGGCTATTACTGGTCAATCCATTGCTGTGGATGGTGGTTTGACGATGCCTTAACGAGGCCTCAACGATGAATCAACAATGCTTTAAGCGGTTAGTGGCATAGATTAAGACACTAAAAAATGTATAGGTTTTCAAAATTAAAAGATGAATCACTTGATAAGCAACTTGATTGAATTAAGAAGAGGAATGAGATGAATAATCGTAAACGTGCTGCAATAATCACGGCTGTGCTTGGTATCGTCGCCTTTATGACGCTGTTTAACGCGGGCTCACCGACCGCTATTATTAATTGGCCAGTTGAGACCTATATGGGTTTGGCATTTACGATTGGCTGGTTGAGTAGTGTGCCCAACTGGCTGGCTTATATATTGGCGGCAGTGGTACTTGTTTTGATTATGGTCGGGTTTTATAAAATTGGTGGTTGGGTTTATGGATTGATTGCAGCGAAGGGTTGAGTCTTTCTTTTCGGGTTAAAATTTCAACCTATACAGCCCCTAGTCATGTTTGAAAAAAAGTGGCTAAATAAGCAAGTTAACAATATAACAGATTAAAAATGGTTGCTTGCGTTGTTCATTATTTAGTACGTAATTAGGACTAAAAACTTTCAATCTAGAAATGAATAAAAAGTGGCCTGATAAAAATGTTAGTGAAGAGAAGTCATTTATGATCGCCTCAAAAAATATCTATAAAGTTGTCGTTATACTATTTATAGCTATATATACAACTGCCTGCCAAGAAGAAGGGCAAAACAATAAAGTCTATGAGACGGTATGTGTTGATGCAGATACCTCGATTAAAGGCGATGTAACAGACAATGGTATTTTATGGTCGCTAACCCACAAAGATTTAAAGTATATCTTATCATTGGTCACACAAGAGTCTGATAGAGATATTTATATCATGAACTCT
Organism: Psychrobacter sp. 78a-MNA-CIBAN-0178; assembly: GCF_040309625.1. Lineage (NCBI taxonomy): Bacteria > Pseudomonadati > Pseudomonadota > Gammaproteobacteria > Moraxellales > Moraxellaceae > Psychrobacter > Psychrobacter sp. 78a-MNA-CIBAN-0178. Next base: position 1,617 of record NZ_JBEOOZ010000049.1, on the reverse strand, counting down.
ATAACCACTTGTGATATGACATTCAAAGATATCAAAATACATAATAATATTTGTGAGATTACTTTAAATGCTGGTGCTTATGGCTATGTAGAATGCAGCGATGGTTCTAAGTATAGCTTTGGTTGTTATAAAGATGAGTGCAGCCAGTACTTTCCATTTCCGTACGAAGAGCAAAATTAAAGGTAAGTATTTTTTAATAAAGCTTTCAATAAAAATAGTCAGAGACTTTAATAATTTTGAAATACAGTATTATGCAACATCTTACTATTGTTAGTTTAGATAACTATGAAATTGAAACTGTATAAGGCTTAGCTTAGATCCAAACGCTCAAGCACCGACTGAATACCACGCTCTTCAATCGTGCCTGTGACAAAATCTGCACGCGCAATCAAATCCGGTTGCGCGTCACCCATCGCTACGGCAAAGCCTACCAAATCAAACATCTCCAAATCATTCATGCCATCGCCAAACGCCATGCAGTCGCTAGCGTCGATGCCATAATATTCACAAACATCGAGAATGCCACGCGCTTTTGAGGCGTCACTCGGTAGAATATCCGCGCCAATGTGATGCCAATGTACTAATTTCAATCCATCCGAGGCAAAATCGATATCTTGCATTTTATCGACCTGATTATTAAAAAATACCGAGCACTGATAGACTTCATTACTTTGGTAATAACAGGGATCAACGATTGAGTTCGGCGTCCGCGCATTAAACTCGCGCAGACGATCGTTTTCATCTGACCATGCGATATGGGTCGCAGAGTCGAATTTATGAATGAGTTTGCTCTCCTGACACAGCTGCACAATTTTAGCCGTTTGCATATCTGATAATGGATAGTGACTGATTCTGCTATGGTTATCAAAGCTATATTGACCATTCATACAGATAATAGCGTCGAGGACATTTGCCTCTAGTAACGCTAAAATGTCAGGCGGTAATATGGCTTTTGAGCGACCTGTGGAGATGACTAATTTAACATCGCTGTCGGCTAAGGTTTCTAAAGTGGCTTGATTGTGTTCTGCGATAATTCCTGCACGACTTAGCGTATCATCAATATCAAAAAAGATGATCTTTGGCGTTGGAATTTTATTGGTACTTGAGGCGCCGCTGGCTTTGAATTCGGTAAACATAAATATCCTTTATAGTTTTATACTTTATTTTTTATTGCAAGTGTTATTTTATAGATACTAGCTTAAGCTTCTTTATCAAGTTTTTTTAAGAAATCATTAGCATTTTTTAGATGCTCTTTTTGTTGAGCTTTATCCATCTTATCCCACATCGATAGTAGCATACCAATACGCGGATTCTTTTCAAAAAAGTCACGATGGACATGCATAAAGCGCCAAAACAAGCCATCCCATATCGCCGCCCATTCTAATGTCTCGCCTTTGGATTTGACGGGATAATCACTCATTTTATTAATATAATTACTACCACTGATATACGGCTTAGTCGCCATAAGACCACCATCGGCAAACTGACTCATGCCATAGATATTGGGCACCATGACCCAGTCATAGGAATCAATAAATAGCGGAGTTTTTCAAGGTAGTTGTCACCATCAAGCCCAATTAAGCAGCTTGTAATCTCATCTTTTCTGGCTCTTTTACA
>NZ_JBEOOZ010000048.1:0-6762 GCF_040309625.1 Psychrobacter sp. 78a-MNA-CIBAN-0178 | reverse complement strand
GCCTATGCTCGCGCGCAGTGGCAGTTCATCCGTAACTACATGGAAAAGAACGCTGATAGCCTACCGCCTATCACTCCTTTTGACCCACCAAAGACAACTAAAGAGCACAAGCTCTATATATACACAGACAGTATCTTACCCAGCTATGGTGTCACCCAAAACTTTAGAGTATGGCCGTGGTACATTCCACTACTAGTACTACAAGCCTACGTCAAATTAGGTGGCGGCTGGATACAATCTAAAGGTCGCAACATCATCAATGAACCGCAATATGAGCATTTGCAATACCCACAGAACAAACCCAATCCTTACATAGACCCCAATATAAATCCGTATCGTATTAAAGTCATAAACAATCAAAGCAAATGGTTTCTATGGCGCTGGCGCATTATTTGGATATTACACACCTTATTTATACTTAGTATTATTGGGTTGTTTTATGCGCTTTTTTTAGGCTATTTGGATGATTATTAAAGGCGTAGTAGAGAAGATTGAATCGTGCAAAGTTTAGTGTCCGATGGAATACTGGCGCGGTATGGCCGCCTACCGCATCATCTGCGAACCTGCTCTTAGCCAACTACGCCTAAACAGTCATAACCGCCGTCATCATCATCTAAGTTTAAGCGAGCTTATCAAAGATATTATTAGCCCATATGATATAGACATCGAGATTGACGAGCGCCTAAGTGATGGTATCAACAATCACATACCAGCAGACTGACTGGGCGCAGTCGCTTTTGATCCTATTACCTTACAGCCCAATACGAACCATGCCAGTCATGACAATGATGACGACAATGACAACAACGTCCATCACATCAACGCTTGCTATCTACCATTTCCTCATCATCACCATATCCCATATGGCGCGCAGCTGAGCGAGCTTGGACAGCCGCATCCGAGTCTGACGGGTCTCATGAGTGCCAGTATTATTGACACCGATAGTAGTGCTATTACTCATGACCGTAATCATCGCGCTCATATCCACTATCATTGGCAGAATGAACAAGGGGGCGAACAAAATAGCGATAGCAGTAGTGATGACGCCCACTGGGTACCCATTGCCAGTCACTTAGTCGCCGACCACATGGGACAAACCCATCCCCTGCGTCATGGGCAACACGTCCTGATCGACTTCATCGATGGTGACATCATCCATCCCATCATTATTGGCAGCACCCATAACGGCCAAGGCAACGATAACGCCCAGCATAATAGCATCGCCAGTGACTCAGATAGCCTTGACGCTACCAGCCCGGCTTGGTTTATCAACCAAAGCCACGCTCATCCCATCGACGGCATCAAGACTCAAAGTATAGACTCTAGTCGTACAGGAGAGGCCAGCAAAGACAGCCTGATCAATGGCTACAACCAGCTCATGTTTGACGCTCATCCTGACAGTCCGCAAATCAATCTCTATAGCTCAAGCTTTCAGTCCAGCCTGACTATTGGACACCTATACCAGCACAGCGACCACACTCGTGGTCAAGCAAGAGGACAAGGCATCAGTCTTGAGACCCAAGCGGCAGGAACGCTGCAAGGTAGCACCGGTATTCATATCAGCAGTCAAAGCGCCAGTGCATCAAACGCGCACATGAGCCATAACAGTCATGGCAAATTGCAAACCGCCGATCAACACCAACAAGCATATGAGATGTTGAGAGAGACCCATCAGCCTGTGGGGTTAGAGGACGACTCTAGCAATAAGAAAAATAGAGAAAAAGATAGTGAAGACAGCCAAACGCCATTTGCTGAGTTTAGCAAAGACACGAACGATAGTGCGCTTAGTGAATCAGGACAATGGCAACAACCGCACTTGCTTATCGACTCCCAGCGTCATCTGGCACTCTTAAGTGGACAACACAGTCAGCATACCAGCACCCAAAGTACTCACAGTCATGCGACCGACAGCACGCATCATCATAGCCAAACGCAGATGAATCAGCTGGTGGCAGGAGATATTCACTACTACTCAAACAAAGCGCAGACTCATACTGCCGCGCATGGTGATGTCACGATACAAGCCCATCAAGAGCAAATGCGACTCGATAGTGAGCAAGTGCTACGCATTCATAGCCGAGACAGTATTGAGATCATCGCGCCTGATACGTTGACCCTAAAAGCTGCTGGTAGTGGTATTGAGATAGCAGGTGGTAAGGTGACGTTTATTACGCCGAAGCAAGTCGGGTATAAAGCGGCTAAGGTGGATTGGGGTAGTGGGGGTGGTATAGGGTTTCCAGCTGTGCATCTGCCAACAGCAAAACTGCTTGAAAATCTTGATTACTATCTGACATACATCGTCCATGATCAAGATGATGAACCGCTGCCTTTCACTAAATGTATGCTAGTTAAACCTGATGGTTCAACAGAGATGCACACGACTGATTACAAAGGTAAGCTAAAACTGATTGTTGATGATGAACCGAATGAGTATGAATTGCATGTGATGGTTCATCAAGAATACGATGGTGAGAGCACAACGTTTTGAATAAACAATAATAAAAAATGTCGTGAGTTAAACGAAACAGGTTTAATAGTCTTTAGATTAAAGGATATGAACAGTGGCAAAATATACTAGGTTTAAACTTATTATAAATAATAAAACAGACATCAAGAAATTGAAGTTTGATCTTGAGTATTGGGTCAATGTATCAATGAAAAAATATGGTAGACCAGGTGTATCTCTGGAGAAAAAAAGTGGAGGTAAAGACTTAATATTCAAATCTGATGGTAAGACAAAGACTTATGTATTACCAGATAACGCTACTAAGGCTAGATATATTATAAGAACGACTACGAAAGACAAAGATGGTGACAACTATCCTGCCATAGGGGGGTAGTTGGCGCTATAATTGTAGGTGTTACTGTAGGAACAGGAGGTATAGGAGGTGTAGTCATCGTAGGTCTGAGTGCAGTTGTAGGAGGTTTTGGAGGCGGATTGATTGGAGGCACGATAGGCGAATTAATAGGCAATGGAATTTATGAAAAAACTAAGAGTTAGATTATGAAAAAAACAAAGGTAATTTTACACTTATCGTCATTTATATTTTTTACAATATTATTTTATATACTGTTTTTAAAGGATGGTGAATTGTTTGATACGAATTTTTTTGTATTTATTGCAGCGTATATACTGTTTGCTCTCGCTCCTCTATTAAGCCTAGCTTTACAATATGAAGTTAGTAAAGATAATGAGTTTTTTAATAAATTTACAAGTGGCACTACTAAAGATTTTAAAATGGATGACTATCTGCGGATATCTTTCTTGCTTTTTTATAATATTGGAGCTTATGCTGGTATTCAAATAAGAAATAAAGTATTAAAAAAAGAATATAGAAAAACAGATATGAGACATATAAAGATAGTCAATGAAATTTTAGATAGAAAAAAAATTTTACTCGTTATTTTAATTATTCAATTATTGATAACTATATTATTGTTCAGCAGCTACTTTTTTATACGGTAAATCTAGATTTAATGATTATCTTTAAAGTTCAAAATCAACTATCAGCGTGACCTAACATTACCAATACTGATATACAGGTAGATGACTGGATTATTAATACCCTATGCAATCTACAACCAGAGCTGGTCTCAGCAATTCTTAATCGTTCTCAAAGTAATATAAACTCTGATAGGCTTTATGATGTATTGAAAGGTGATATTCAATCCTCTCTACTATTCTTGACTGAGTACCTTGAACAAAATGGGGATAAGTATAATAAGTTATATATAGTCAGCTCAAAATAAAATTGTTATGGTTAGGACAAACATCATAAAACAATTTGGATAAGTCGTTTTCCATCCAGCCTTGGCGTAGAAACTTCACCTGAGCCCATTTCTTCTCAATAGGGTTCAAATCAGGGCTGTACGGCGGCAGCCATAGAATACGATGACCATGCCTATTCAGTAGCTTTTGAATACGCTTACTCTTATGAAATCTGGCATTATCCATCACAATCACGCATTTGGTTTTAAGACTTGGGATTAGCTTGTGTTTGCACCAGTGATAGAAGACGATGCTGTTGATGTTGTGCTTAAAGTAATCTAGGGCAAACAGCATCTTTTCATATAGAGCACCGATAACGTTGGTTCGCCTTTTACCTTGCCAGTTGTAGCTATCGATACAAGGCTCACCAATCGGTGCATAGCCATGAGAGCGAATGGTCTCGTGCTCAAAGCCGCTTTCGTCCATATATACAATGGGGTAGCCTTGCTGCTTAAAGTGCTCAAGCTTATTCTGATATATCGCTCTTTTGATCGGACAGGCTTTTGGATGTTCTAAAGTCTTTTTTTTGACTGATGCCTAGACGCTTTAGGGCATGATGAATGCCTGTTTTACTACAGTTTAGACGACGTGCTCGCTCATACTGGTAATCATCAGGATGTTCTTTGACATCATTAAGTAGCACATCATCTGGTATTTTATAGGGTTTGGTTTGCCTGGTTGTTTTGCTATGAACACGTCTCTTCCAGTTCTGTATGGTGGTTGGGCTGAGATTATAGAATTCAGCTGCCTCGGCAAAGGTCATACCATCATCTAAGCTTTTTAGTACTTGTTTGCGAAAATCTAGCGAGTAAGTCATGGTCTTTATAATAACAATTGAATTTGATAGTTAGTTTATAACACTTTTAGGTGGGATTGACTATAGTAATCTTAGAGGATATAGATTATCAGAAGAGACGGCTAATGCGATCAGTCTATTGATTTCTCATGCCTACCAATCAGTACTAACAAATCAGCGTAAGCGTCAAACAGGGACAATTAATAAAGCTAAGGTTCAGAGCATAACAACGGCTATGCAAAGCTTTATGCTGAGTAATAGCGGTGAAGTTGCCATACCTATTACTATGAAAGGTAAAATCAAGACGATTTTTGATACCTTAAAAGGTACTAATGGCGCGGATCTATATGAAAATTATACCAATAATGTAGAAGGCAATAAACTAGGAACTAATAAGCAACCTTTTGATGTTCAAGATATGAGAAATAGAAGTGGTGTAGTCGTACAGGCTGAGGCTGTCCATACTTTTACCTTTTTTGTTAGTGCCCAATACAAAAAAGGTATCATGCTGGACACGGGTACTCTAAAAGAGCTGGGTAAAGAGGCTAATAGACCTCTAGTGAATTTAGTAGAAGCCGAGATACGCAAAGACCCGACCACAACTTACCTACAGTTAGAAGTTGATAAAATCAATAGTCGCTTAAAGCGTTTAAATAGTATCGCTCCGTCTGCTGGTATCGCTTTAAGTGGTGGCTTGGTGTTTTTACAAACTCGGGCTATGTTTACAAATTTGGAAGCCATGGGACAGGATGTATCACTATCGAAGAATATGGAGGCAGGCTCAGCTGCCATAGGCGCCAGCCTAATGGTGATGAGCGCCTCAATTGAGCTGGCGGCAAATCTTACTCAATTGCGTGCCGTCACCAAAGAGCTACAGATAAAAGCAGCACAACGAAGCCTACTAGCAGCGACTATTGGAATGTGGGCAGGATGGGCAGGATGGGCAGAAGTAGGGTACTTGTTTATTTACAAGTTCAACCGTGAAAGTGTTCCTATGGGTTATATTGCTTCCAACATGATTAGTGTGGCTACTTTCTCTTTTGCAGGTCGTGCTTTAGCAGAAGTTATGGCTAAGCGCACAGGTGCTCGATTAAGTGTAAGCATAGTGTTTAGTCAGGTAGGTGGTATTGCGCTGTTTGCCAATCCCTACTTCTTAGTAGGGGTTATGGTAATAGGTCTAGGTGTTAGCTTGTGGTCATACTTTAAGATGAGCGTCTATGATAAGAGTACTGATAATTTGAATAATATCGACTATTGGCTAAACTTTGGCGTTTTTGGTAAACGTGAATTCCTGACAGACAAGTACAGTGATAGAAATTCTTATGTAGATCCTGATTCAAATAAAGTAGTCTCTTCTTTTCGTAGCGCAGCTTCTGAGGTTGCGGCTTTGGCTATAGATATGAGAAAAAATGATATTAAAATTATTATCAAAAATAGTATAACAAGCGAGTGTGACATAACGGTAGAGATTATCTCATACTTACCGATTAGTGAAAAGGACACTATTAGCTATAAATTAACAACATTCTATACGCCTAAAGAATTGCAGCCTTATTCCAATGCTGATGTTTCCTCTTATTTTAAAGATAAAGTAACTATTAATGACTCTGTCCCTTTAAACAAAATACTTAAACTCGAAACTCGAGATGACGTTTTCGCACGTATTGGTCAAACTTCTAGGACGAATCAGAATATTAAAGTTGAGCTACCAAAAGGGTTGTCAAGCTATATGTATACTCAAACAGAAGGTGGATATAAGCTTTTACTGAAGTTTGTAATTCATGAGCCAAGTTTTGAGTTTGCTAGAGTTGACTTTAGTTTATCTAATGCTGCTTATGACAAAGAATCTGGTACTACCTATACTCAGAAAAGATCTAAGTCTAAAACCGTAGAAGAAAAACCTTATGTGTTAATGCGAGATCGTTAAAATAGTAGCTTTGATTACCTTTACTGATTGAATATAAATAGTGAGCCACCCTAGATGGATGTTTTACCTACCCAAGATACAGCAAGTATCACCTTATTATCTCGACCTTATAGTGACGTAGTGGATGTTGAAAAAGACCATCCAAACATGCTGTATGTGGCAAAAGATGTGCGAGGTATTACGCCTTATGCCTTAACCTTTAATGATGTGGGCAGTAGCATGCTGAATGAGGGTGGGCTGATAATGATTATTGGCCCTTTAGTCTTGTTT
>NZ_JBEOOZ010000047.1:0-7162 GCF_040309625.1 Psychrobacter sp. 78a-MNA-CIBAN-0178 | reverse complement strand
AATGTCAGTTTGCTTGGTCATTGCTTATTCTCCTGTTATGGGATTATAAGCAGTTACACAGTTTTTAGGAAACTCCCGCTTGATTCAAATCTCCCAAGTTTAACTGTACGGATTTGACGGCAGGGGTCATATCGTCAATTCCTCTCATACCTGTTTGAGGATGAAAGTAGTGGAGCCAATCAGCTGATCGCTAATAAAAAACCACCCGAAGGTGGCTTAAATAATTAATTATACTAAGTCATCTAAATCAGGTAGATTTGATGAATCTTCAACACCGAATGCCATTTGTCCTAATTTCTTAAAGTCGATGTATTGGATTTCAATCAAGTCAGGTAAGAGACTAAGATGCACAAAGATATTCATTTTATCGACATTTTTGATAGACGCATTGTCACTTATGGCAAGGGCAGGAACGAAGCCAAACATCTCGTCATAGTCGAGCGCACCAAACTTTTTCACACAACGCTTGAATAGGGGTTTACCGTTATTGTCTTCCATATCTGTATATTTAATCTGTTTAAACCCAAAAAACATAGCTAATTCTTGATTGGATTTTCCATACGCTATTTCTTTTGCATTACCTTTCTTTTGGTATATCCAACCTAGAGTAGGAGTGATTTCAAATGTGAATCCTGATTTTTCACCCCAAACGTATAATTCGCCAAAGCCACTTCGAGCGATCACATAATAGTTATCTTGCCTCATAACCTCATCGCCGAGCCATGTAGTCAGATCTTCTTCGTAGTCAGCTGGATTAACTATCCAAAATAAGCCTTTTTTAAAGCGACAAAACCCTAAACGCTCCCAATAGAATAGTAGTTTATCAGGCAATCTACCACGATAACGATTAAAAATAGCTTGTGCAACTGGCTGCTGCCAATCAGGTTGTCCAAAGTCTTCCATGAAAAGATCAAAGTCTTCATCTATAATAAATGTACTCATTTAAATGTCCTTTAGTCATATTTTATTTACATCTATTTAGTTCAACGTTCATTTTGGTTTGCCCGCCTTGTTTTAAAGCTTCTTTAGCGGCTTTATCCATCTGTGCAACTCTACTATTTGCTTCAACTTTATTAGACCATTGTCCACCTATGGACTTATTCACATCAGCACGACCCAGTCGATTAATTTTATCTTTACCACCTGCAATCATATCAGGATCATGTAGAGCATTCAGGTCTTTCATTATTTCAGGAGTGCGTTTGTTCGCTATTTTAGCTTCAGAAGCCGTCTTGCCTTGCTTGCGATAGCTTCTCTGTAATGATTCAGAAATATCGTTTTCGTATTTATTTCTAGCTTTAGTCTGTTCACTTCCTGTTCCTTTACGCTGGTTTTTATTGTAGGAGGCGCGGCCAGCTAGATACTCATCTACAGTTAAATTATTGATGCCATCTTGTTGACCTTTAAGTTGTTTATAATAGTCTTTCTCAAATTTTGCATTTGCTTTACTGTCTTTAGAAAATCTGCTTTTTAAGTCTTTGCTTGGCTTAAAGCACTTCGGCTTATGCTGCTTCATAACTCCTTTTCTAGCAGGTCTCGACGTGATACTACTATTATGATTAACCGTTTCACCAGAAGCGTTCCTGTTGGTTGAAGCTAAGGCTGTGCTGGGTTTTGTGCCAGCAGCTTTACCAACGCCTGCATGATTAACACTCGCTGTAGCCGGTGTCATTTTCGACCAGCCATTTATCTCATTAATAATTTGCTGAGCGAAACGATCAAAGTCTTTTTGAATTTGAATTAACTTTTGCTTATTAGACTTACTTAAACTATTGAGAAACTTAGGGGTCAAGATACTGTTAAGTAAGCCTTTTAGTTTACTGACATCTAACGCTTTTTTTAAAGCTTGCTCTGCATTACCTTTACCAAATTTTCTGATAAAGGCAAATAGATCAGCAGGGTTTTTACCGCCAATCTTGATAGCTTTAATAGCACTTTTAACTGCATCACCAAAGACTGGTATCAGCCCTATTAATGCTGCTATGAGTAAGAACCATAATGTAATATCGGAGGGTTTATCTTTAAGGCTCATGACTGCCTTGATGATGTCTCGCGCATCAATAAGCTGTCCTGCAATAGGAACTGCACCGATCACAATTTCAGCAAATAGTGCCCAAGACGAGGTGTTTTCACCTGCTAGAAACGAACCTGTCTCTTCTTTTAATGCTTCAAACCAGCCTGTGGGTTTTTCTTGTTTGGCTTTTTTATATTTTTGAGGAGTGTAATCCTTCCCTATGTTACTAATCCCTAGTGCGCCGCCGCCAAAGCCATTACTACTCATATACCATCCTCCATATCTATATCAGGCTTGAAGTCAGCAGGGTCTTCACCATAATAAACATGAGCTTGACCCTTAGGCACACCTTCTAAACGAGCAAAGCCATTTTTATCTAAAATGCCTTCTCTGACAGAGCCATCTGCGAACTCGACACGGTAGGGCGCACTGCTTACTGGAGTCTCATCATCGTGTAGATAATTAAGCTCGATAAAGGTTGGTGGTTCGTCCAAGATATTAGAAGGTAAGCCTGATACAAATTGACCATCAACTCCGCCCCCAGCCTTACTGTGCTTACCTGCTTTTTCCGTCACCTCTTTGGCGGCGATAGTGATATTGCTACCATCCAAAGTAATACTCGCACCGCCTGCCGTTATCGTCACTTTATTGGTTGCCACGACTTCTACCTCTTTGGTGGAGGAGGCGATGTTCACATCTTGCTTGGCGGTTGCTTCCAGTTTCCCTGTATGGGCGGATAGGGTGATATTTTCTTTGGCATTGGTCATACTAAACTGACCATCGGCTATGATATTGAGTGATTCGCTACTGACTTGATGATGACTATCGCCACTACTAATCATCATGTCCGTTTGCGTAGTACTAATTATCTCACCCATACTTCTGTGAATCAGTATATCGTCACTGACATAACTTGTGTCTGCTGCGCTGTCGATTAGCGTGTAAGGTGTTTGCTGATGGGTTTTAGTGTCTTGTTCCTTGGCGATACTCTCTAACTGAGTTTTAATGTTGGCATGATCATTAACTGACCGTCCAAGCCCAGAGGCAAGTTGCGTTAACCGCTCAGTCAAGTGCTGACCACCCAATGCCGTTTGGGTCAGAGTAGGGGTATGGTGCTGATAGTTATGTTGCTGTGCTTGGAGGTGGGTTTGCGGCTGGGTGGAGAGGACGAGGGTGTTGGCATATTTGATGTTGATGTGACTATTACTAGTGAGCAAGAACTTTTAGATCATTAATAAGAATTGGTAAATTTCGTACTTGTCATTTTAAGAAAAGCTTGTTTTTAAGTTCATGTTTAGAAGTTTCGAAATCCTCAGCATTGCATATTGTATTTAATTTTTTATTAGTGGGAAGACTAATCCAACCATCTTGATAGCTGAATTTATATGCATCATAACTTTCCTGAGATGAAAGACAACAGGCAAAAGAGCCTGCTAAGGCTTTGCACTCTTTACCATTTATACTTGCTTCAACGATATTAAGATTTGGTGCACCTAAAAGCTCTGCAGAGAAATAATCTAATCCTTTATCATCACTCGGTATGATCTCACTAATAATATCAATACCATCCAGATTAAGGTCGTAATGGTTTAGTTTATTAGTGCTATAGCTCAAAGAAGGAATTTCAGGTATATAAGTAACAATAGCATCTAATCGTGTAGGAATATTAGTTTGTGTAGAGTATAAGCTTCTTGATTGGTCATCAAAAGTAGCAATAAACTTATTATTTTTTAGTATGAATATATGTTCAGTATTTTCAGTACTTGATAAGATTGTAAATCCATTAACCTCATAGCTCTTATAGTCGTTTGCAAATACACCATTATCCTTGATTTTAGTATCGAAGTTCTCAATATCATTAGCTGAAAAACCATATTTCTCTAAATCAGATTTGTCGATATAGTCTATTAATGAAACTTTTTTAGGTTCAGCTAAATTTGAGTCATAACGGCATGACGTTAAAAGAACAATACTACTAAGTAGTAGTAAGTCGTTAATTTTCATTGACATAATATTCTTATCTCTCATTTCATCATTTTAATTATTTTTCATTTTCTAGTGAAGAATAAACTCTGATAGAAGTAATATTCTTTGGTAAAGACTCAAATTTATCGTATTTACTTATTGCACTCTCTGTTAAATCAATAGCTCGAAATCCGACTAGTATATCTTCATGATCATTTGATCTATAGGCAAAATCGGCATCGTATAAATCAGTATTAGTTTCAGACTTTCTTGAGTGATAATCTAAATAAGTGATATTAAGGTCTTTTAAATCTAATTGAAATTCAGGTGTAATGAATTGATTGTCAGCATTTTTGATATAAATATTTCTGGCTTTGCTATCATTTAGATAAGTAAATACAGTAGTATGAATATCTACTGTTTCAAAACTGTATCTGATCCATTTGTCGGCTTTGGGATAAAAAGGTTTATAGATACCAAGAACATTTGATTCTGAAACTAGATCTGTTTCATTGGCAGTCAATCTAATAGCAGCCTTTGTTATTTCTGTCATGTTTTTACCATTAGAATGAGCGATTGATTGTGTGTCATTTGCTTTTATTAGTGCGTTGTTTAGTGATAGTCCACCTTGCATCACAGAGTCTCCAATTTGCGTGTTTTCCGAAGTTTCACAACTTACGAATAAGAAAAGAGCTGAAATAACTAGAGCGACCTTGATCATTTTAAATTCTCACTATTTATTATCTTCACAGATTAGAATGATAAGAATGTTTGGCAATAGCGCTAGGTACGGTAGTACCTTCCATGGGTTTCCACTTGTCTTCAAGATATATAGGATCAAACAAATCAACTCCATTGTGTTTGTATAAAAACGGTTGACCATATTTTGTTCTAAACTGATCATACCAAGAATACGGGTTTACAAACATTGCTCCTGTAAAAGGTACTTTCCGTCCATCGATATATGAAGGTTCAAATAAGAAGTTTGACCCCTGCCGTCAAATCCGTACAGTTAAACTTGGGAGATTTTAGTTACGCAGCCTGACGATAATAGTCAAACCACACCTGTCTTGGCGATTTATAGCCTAAACCCTTTTGAATTCTCGTTTGGTTGTAGTACAACTCGATATATCTAATGATATCGGTAATAGCGGCAAATCTGGTCTTATAGTCCTGATGATATACCAGCTCATTCTTTAATACACCCCAGAAGCTCTCTATGGGTGCGTTGTCATAACAATTACCTTTGCCACTCATTGAGCCTATAAACTGATGCTGTTTAATAATCTTATGATACGCATGGCTACAATACTGACTGCCTCTGTCAGAGTGAACAATTAGTCCCTTGCTTGGTCTCTTATTCTTAATTGCCATGTTCAATGCTTTGCAAACTAAGTCAGCGGTCATACGTTTGTTGATGGCATAGCCAACCAGCTCTTTGGTATACAAGTCTTTAACGCCTGCTAAGTACAGCCACCCCTCGGTTGTCCAGATATAGGTGATATCACTGACCCATGCTTCGTTAGGGCGGTTGACGTCAAACTGCTGATCGAGCACGTTGTCATAGACCAGCTTGTTGTGGTTTGAGTCGGTAGTAACTTTAAAACGCTTATGACGACGGCATTTGATACCGTGTTCTTCCTTGATGCTTCTGACCATGTATGGGCTGATATCATATCCTTGCTCATTTAGATGCGCATGCAGACGCTCAAAGCCGTAGCGCTCCTTTGTTTCACTGTGTGCCGCTTTGATTAGTAGCTCAGACTGGTTACGATGTATCTGCTGAGCGCTGATGTCACGACCCAGCCAGTCGTAGTAACTTGAGGGTCTAATATGTAGTACACGGCACATGCTACTGATGCGAAAGAGTTGCTGGTTGTCTTTAACAAAGGCGTACTTTACTAGCTGTGTTTGGCGAAGTACGCCGTCGCCTTTTTTAGAATTTCGCGCTCCTCTTCGGCAACTTTCAGCTGTCGCTTGAGGCGCTTATTCTCTTCTAGCACGGCCATTAGCTGTGGGTCATATTGCTCAGTCCCTGCAAGCTTGCCTTGAGTGGCTTTGTTTTGCCAGTTAGATAGCGTTTGCATGGCTATGCCAAGCTGCTTTGCAGTCGCTGAAATATTACCCTTATTGTCTGCTATCTTCTTAATAGCTTCGGCTTTAAATTCATCGCTGTAGGTTCTTACTTTCTTGACCATGGTAAACTCCTCTTTGAGTCGTTAGTTTACCAAGTTTAATTGTACGGTTTCTTCAGCATAGCTCAGTTAGCTGTTCCACTAGGTGTAGTAATATAACCCTTACCACTAGGCGTATCAATGTTTGCGTCGTCTAAAACATCTTTTGCCGCTTCTGCACAAGTATCATTCATATATGCTGTATATTTTTCTTCACCTGATATAACCTTCTTCTTAAATTGGTCAGCTTGCTTTTTAATTGCTATTAACTGTTTTTTGCTTATTCTAAATTTGTAGAGTCTTGAAACTTCAGTAATGGGGTAGTTTATAGTAGCGGGACGTCTTCCACTAAACTCATCAATTCCTGCTGCTAACTCTCGCTTTGTTGGTGTTGCGGCACCCTTTGGACCAAAACTATATACTGTTATGATCTTTCCATTTTTCACTGTGAAAAAGAATGCATGCCCATAATCAACATTGAGATTTTGAGTATTATTACGAAAAGCAGTAGCTATATGATTGACTTCAAAACCAACTACTAAGTAATACTGATTCGAAATTACTTGAACTTGGTTGTTAGAAATCATAGGTAGAGTACGATTAAGAGTATTTTTATTATATTTACTCATTAGCTTCACTCCCATAGTCATCCTGCCAATTGAGGTCTATATGAATATTAATCTCCTCTTCACTATTAGACTGAAAACGTTCAGTCCAACCCTTTTCATCGGTAGTACCCTCAAACGTTTCGCCAGTTGTTTTATTAATAGCTCTATAAGGCATATTAGCATAAGGTACATTGTCTTCATCTACAAACTGCTGTACCAAATTATAAACACCATCCATCAGCGTCTTTTTATCAGGAATTATGCTAGGCAACCCCGCCAATCCCAACCCATCCCTTCCACCTCCAGCCTTACTGTGCTTCCCAGCTTTCTCCGTAAACTGTTTCGCTGCAATCGTAATGTCAGCACCATCAAGCGTGATCCTGGCACCACCAGCCGTCAGC
>NZ_JBEOOZ010000046.1:0-9485 GCF_040309625.1 Psychrobacter sp. 78a-MNA-CIBAN-0178 | reverse complement strand
TCTAGTATCATTTGTCTGTAATCTTTAGAGTATGCCATAGACTTTAGTGTAACTGTTTATTGGTTCTTTGACTATAGAGGAGAGATAAAGAAAAAATATGTAAGAACGATGGAGAGTGTGTGGAAAAAATAAGCCTTAGTGTTTTCTGATATCAGTATTTTCTGATATCAGTGCTTTCTGGCATCAGTGTTTTTTAGTATCACCAACCACTTTATCCATAACAGCAAACAATAAGCCAGACACTACGAAAGTCATATGAATGATGACTTTCCACATGAGTTTGTCCGCTTCACCATCACTCAATTCATTAGGAATGTCCATAAATGATTTTAAAAGATCGATTGCAGAAATAGCGACAATGGCACCAATGACTTTTAGTTTTAGACCAGAAAAATCTACTTTGCCCATCCAACTAGGTCGATCAACGTGATCACCAGTGTCAATTTTTGAGACAAATATTTCATAGCCACTGAATATGATAATTAATAATAAACTGGCTACTAAAGAGAGGTCGACTAACACTAATATATTAACAATGACGTCTGATACAGAAGCGCTAAATACAGTATTAAACATCATGATTGTTTTTTGAATGAATTTTATAAATAATAAGATAACCCCTAAGATCAGCCCTAAATAAAAAGGTGCCAATATCCAGCGGCTGTTAAAGATGGTTTTTTCTAGGTAAGGTTCAAGGTTTTTTAGCATGGACATCTCTTAATGTTCCTAAAGGTTGTAGGTCATTTACTTATAACGTGGTATAGGGTCGATTTAAGAAAGCCATTCAAGCACTTGTTGGACGCGCTCGTCTCTATCACCACCTATGCGATGAAACGGCTTTTGGTGACGAGTCAGCTGACTTTCAAAATAAGCACTGATTTCGTCGCGCTGATGCGGGCTATCGCGCAAATCATCAGCGACCCACGGGATATCAACTTCGGTTAATAAAATCAAGTCATAATGATGTATTAACGCCGCATTGGTGAGCGCTTTAGGGCAGTCGCCATAATACCAATTGGCGTAAACCATCAGCTCAAATAGACTGGTATCACAGAATAAGTAGCGCGCTCTATCCGGCATTTGAGCGGCTTGTTCAGCGAGTTCATTTTCTAGTTTTATTTGACCCTGCGCAATGGGTAGTAAGTCGTCCCAAGTACAGGTCAGTTGCTCCTTATCCCATTTCGCTTGTAGATAGGTGCGCATGTATTCTGCTACCCAAGGGCAGCCAAAATGCGCTGCCAAGTCGCGACATAAGGTCGTCTTGCCTGTACTTTCTGCCCCTAATATTGCGACATTGATGACCGATTTAGGCGTATGCTGCTTTAGGTTGCAAGCGGTAACGTCGTTGCCATTCATAGTAAGCCCAAATTGCGATAAGTGTGAAGACTACGTATTGTAGTGCGGTGAAGGTCAATCCTTTGTAAAAGTACAGCGGCACAGAAATAGCATCGGCGACGATCCACAGTAGCCAATGCTCAATTTTGCGCCGTGCCATCAGCCACATCGCCATCAAAAACAGCGCGGTGGTCAGCATATCGGTATAGTCCACCCAAGTAAATAAGTGCACTCCAAGTACAGCACCATCGAAACTAAACCCATTATTAATCACTGGTCGGAAGTAATAAACCAAGGCAACGAAAGCGATCGTGCCTGCTGCTAAGGCTGATAGAGTAGGAATGTCATCGGAATGTAGATGTTCTATTTGGACATTGTCTACTTGCTGAACCTCACTATGGTGAGATTTTTTATTCTTTGACCAATTAATCCAGCCATATAGACTCATAACCGTATAATAGGCATTGATAAACATGTCACCGAATAGCTGCCATTTCCACAGTAGATAGACAAAAATGGCAGTGCTGACCAGCCCGATGGGAAAGACAAGGATATTGGTTTTGCTGGCAAGTAACACACTGGCCACGCCAAAGATGACCGCGATTAATTCGAGCGCTATAAATACGGTAGGGTAATCGGCATATTGCCCAAATAACCAGTTAAGAAGTTCAACCATTAATATTCCAAATATGAGCTTTTATAAGTATCTGTCATGGATTTTACGAGAGTATGTGCCATTGATTATAGCGTAGCTGTCTTAAGTAACTGACTCGAAATAAAGACAGTTTTTGTTAAATCTTAGCAAGAAACGGATTATTTGTAACAAAGTATTAGAAAAATTAAAATATTCAGGCATAATAAAGGCACTGATTTTAAGTTTACAGTTATTCACTGAAAATGAACGATTGTTATTTTCTCCATTTTTATGCTTATTCCAAGCCCTATAGTAGTAGACAAGGAAGCTTATCATGACGACTTGTATCACAGGCACCGGCCTATATATTCCCCCTTATAGCATCAGCAACGAAGAGCTGGTGGCGTCTTTTAACCAGTATGTTGATAATTATAATGCAAAGCATGCTGATGACATAGCAGCAGGCACGGTGACTGCACTTGAGCCCTCATCGGCCGCTTTTATCGAAAAAGTTTCTGGCATCAAATCTCGTTATGTCATGGAAAAAGACGGTATCTTAAACCCAGAAATCATGGCACCCGTGATTCCTTATCGTCATTTAGGCGAAGAGCTGTCAATTATGGCTGAGATGGGTGCTGCGGCGCTCAAAGATGCCCTTGCTGATGCTGGACTTGAGGCCAATGATTTAGACGGTATCATCCTTGCCTGTTCAAACTTCCAGCGCACTTATCCTGCGGTTGCCATCGAGATTCAAAAAGAAATCGGCATGATTGGCGGATTTGCTTATGATATGAACGTCGCTTGTAGTGCCGCGACTTTTGGCTTATCGCAAGCGCATGGCTCTATCGTCTCTGGGCTTGCCAAGCGCATTGCGGTGGTCAACGTTGAGATTACTTCAGCGCATCTTAACTGGCGCAATCGTGATAGCCACTTTATCTTTGGTGATGTGGCAACCGCTTCTATCGTTGAAGAGCTTGAGACGCCAAAAGGTTATGAGATCATCAACTCGAAGTTGTTTACCGAATTTTCAACCAATATCAAAAACGAATATGGTTTTATGGATCGCTCAGAGTTTTTGGCGGCGCAGACTGAGATGTATCCAGATATCAAAGAGCCGGTTACTGATAAACTGTTTTTACAAAACGGCCGCAAAGTATTCCGTGAAGTTTGTCCAAAGGTATCAGAAATCATCACCGAGCATTTGCATGAGAACGAAATGCAAGCCAGTGATGTAAAAATGATGTGGTTACACCAAGCCAATGCCAACATGCTAGATTTAATCTTGCGCACCGTTGTTGGACGTGATGCCGATAAGGCGATTGTGCCAAGTGTTATCGCAGAATTTGCCAATACCAGTTCAGCCAGCCCAATGATTGTCTTTCATCGTTATAAAGACGCGCTAAAATCTGGTGATTTAGGTGTGATTTGCTCGTTTGGTGCTGGTTACTCTATTGGGTCGGTACTGGTTCGTAAGGTCTGATTTTTTAAGCCTTAAGTCTTAATTATTGTTTAAATAGCCAAGAATATTCTTGGCTATTTTTTTTACTTAAATTTTAAGCAAAGCTTATGCTGTATTCAAATCATCAGAAAAAAGTGTCGATATGACACAAGTAGCAGAAAAGTTTGTCCATATATCGACAAGAATGCCTAGAGGTTTTAATTTACCCCAAAAAATTTGCTATAATCACGGTCTTATTCCTCTTATCCAATTAAAAGTCCTTTTATGAAAGAATCCTTACGCCTGCGTTTAGACCAGATGGTAGACCGTTATGAAGAGGTCACCGCCTTATTATCAGACCCCAGTGTCATCAGCGATAATAATAAATTCCGTGAATTGTCTGTCGAGCACAGCGACTTGATGGATATCACTACTTTATGGCAGAACTATGTGCGTGCAGAGACGGATCAGGCCGATGCTGAGACTATGCTAGCCGATGCGACAGATCCTGACATGAAAGAGATGATGCAAGAAGAGATTGACAGCGCACGTGATACCATCGTCGAGATGGAAGAAGCGCTCAACGTCATGATGCTACCAAAAGATCCCAATGATAAAGTGCCAGCTTTCTTAGAGATTCGTGCTGGGACAGGTGGTGATGAAGCGGCGATTTTCTCCGGTGATTTGTTTCGTATGTATCAAAAGTACGCGCAGACTCAAGGCTGGACAATGGAAGTGCTATCAGCCAATGAAGGCGAGCATGGCGGCTATAAAGAAATCATTACTCGTGTGTCCGGCAACAGCGTCTATGGTCGTCTAAAGTTTGAGTCTGGTGTACACCGTGTGCAGCGTGTTCCTGAAACGGAAAGTCAAGGTCGCGTGCATACCTCAGCCTGTACCGTTGCAGTTATGCCGGAAGTTGAGATTGATGACACCGTTGATTTAAATCCAGCAGACATTCGTTTTGACACCTTTCGCTCAAGCGGTGCCGGTGGTCAGCACGTTAACACCACGGATTCAGCTGTACGCTTAACACACATTCCGACCGGTACCGTGGTAGAGTGTCAACAAGAACGTAGCCAACACAAAAACCGTGCGCAAGCGATGAAAATGCTGATCTCAAAAATCCAGCAAGTCAAGGTGCAAGCGCAGGTTGATGCGGCAGACACCATCCGTCGTGACTTGGTCGGTAGTGGCGATCGCTCAGAGCGCATTCGCACTTATAACTTCCCGCAAGGTCGTATGACCGATCATCGTATTAACCTAACGTTATACAAGCTTGATGCCATTATGGAAGGTGATTTGGATGAGATTCTTGATGCATTGTTACGCGAGTATCAGGCGGACTTGATGGCCAGTATTGGTGCGGACTAAAGCCATTGGTTTATAAAAGCGAGACACTGTCCACCTGACAGTGTTTGTTTGTCTATAGCTGTTTTTTTACAGCTGACTATGATGATAATAAGTATAGATTCAATTCACCGTTTTCGTTTGTTCCTTTAATTACCTAATAATTTTGAGAGTGTTATGTCAAATTCCAACAATAAAAATCAGAATCAAGAGCAAGCCCCAGAAGATGCTAACGAACTTATCGCCCAGCTACAAGCCAAGCTAGACGATATCACTGCTTCAGGCAAACAGCCGTATCCAAATACGTTCAAACGCACCGATTATGCGCAAGATTTGCAAACAGCCTTTGACGGTGTCTCTAAGCAAGAAATCGAAGATGACGTTACTAATGGTAAAAAAGTACAGGTCAATGTGGCAGGTCGAGTCATGCTTAACCGTGGATCATTCATTGTAATCCAAGACATGACAGGTCGTATTCAGTTATACGTCGCACGTAAAGAGCTCGATGATGAGACGCGTGCGAGTATTAAGTCACTAGATTTAGGCGATATCGTTGGGGTATCAGGCTATATCGGTCGCTCAGGTAAAGGCGATCTATACGTGCATATCGAAGAGATCAGTCTACTAACCAAATCATTACGTCCAATGCCAAATAAATTCCATGGTTTGGCAGATGTGGAAGCCCGTTATCGCAATCGTCATCTTGATTTGATGACCAATGAGACAACTCGCGATACCTTTATGATTCGCAGTCAGGTTGTCAGCGGTATTCGTAGATTCATGCTGAATGAGCGATTCATGGAAGTTGAAACGCCAATGATGCACCCGATTCCAGGGGGTGCCGTTGCACGTCCGTTTGTGACGCATCACAATGCTTTGGATATGCCGCTTTATTTACGTATCGCGCCTGAGCTTTATTTGAAGCGTTTGGTGGTTGGCGGTTTTGAGAAAGTATTCGAGATTAACCGTAGCTTCCGTAACGAAGGCGTCTCAACCCGTCACAATCCTGAATTTACGATGATTGAGTTTTATCAAGCGTATGCGGATTATCATGACTTGATGGATTTGACCGAGCGTTTATTTAATGAGTTGGCGATGGATATCTTGGGTACGACTGAGATTACTTATCAAGAAGAAGCCATCAGCCTAAAAGCGCCTTTTGAGCGTTTATCGATGTCTGATGCGATTGCCAAATATGCCGAAAACTTCGACATGGCGCATATCAATGACCGTGAGTATCTAGCAGAGTACGCCTCGACCACCCTTAAACAGCAAGTAAAAGAGGGCTTTGGTGTGGGTAAATTGCAAACGATTATCTTTGAAGAGACCGCTGAGCATCAATTGCGTCAGCCAACCTTTATCACTGAATATCCTGCAGAGACGTCGCCATTGGCACGCCGTAGCGATGATAACCCTGAGATTACTGACCGCTTTGAGCTATTCATCGGTGGTCGTGAATTGGCCAATGGTTTTAGTGAGCTGAATGACCCTGCCGATCAGGCAGAACGTTTCCGTGGTCAAGTCGCTGAAAAAGACGCTGGTGATGATGAAGCGATGCATTTTGATGAAGACTATATCGAAGCTTTATCTTATGGCTTACCACCGACAGCAGGCGAGGGCATTGGTATTGATCGCTTAGTGATGCTATTTACGGACTCAGCAAGCATTCGTGATGTGATTTTATTCCCACATATGCGTCGCAAGCTTGACAACTAGACTAGAGTCTACTTACTATGAAATATAGTCACTCCTATATAATTTAGATAGGGTATCAGGCTCGCTTAGTCTACTACTTGTCGTACTTTACTCGCCTTCCTTGTATCTAAATTATATTGAACTGGCTATCACACTGTTACTGAACTGAGTATAAAGCGAGTTTTGCAACGTTGGTGGCAGACACTCAGTTATTTATGAGCACTCATCTATAGGGATATTATGGACACTCAGCACGCACCGCTCTCAGTTTGGCAGCAGATGATTCAGCAAAGCTTCTTATCTTTGTATGATGTATCAGAGGACAATAGCAATCATCCCGAGCATGCCTTTCAGGGTTATGACTTTGTTTGTGAATTCTCTGGTGCGACGGTTTACCTTATCGTTAATGATGTGGTGATACAGGCTGACCAGCAAGAGATTGATAGTACACAGGTGCGTGAGTGGAGAAAGGAAGTTGTCAACCAATTAATCAAGCGTCATGCCCAGCTTTATCTAAAAAATGACAAGGTACTGGCTGACGTAAACGCGTCGGCATCGGACAAGGCAATTTATTTTATTGGTTTGACGTCACTCGCCATCAAGCATGAAGGCGATAACCCAGAGTCGCAGCCCTATACCGTCAATTACGAATACGGCAGTCAGTTCTTTGCTGAAGACTGTGTGCTGGACTTGGACGATGAGCAGAGTGTCTTACAAGTATTTAGCCATCAAAACTTTGTCGACATTCTTAATCAGTTGGTGACTCCAAGTGATCTCAGTGCTTATTTGGATTTTCACCGCCGCAAGCTTGCTGGCTTTGAGACGTTTCAAGACGAGTCAACGTTACTTGCCCAGTTCTTACAGTCACCTGATTTTCATCAAAGAGCCGTTGAGGTGCAAGAGCAGTTGGTTGCTCACCAGTTAATAGACCAAGTGGAACCTCGCTTGCTTAAAGCTGCAGAACCTGACCAAACTGCTTTTGCTAATGCGTTGATGCTAGAGATTCAAAAGAATACTCGCATGTGGTATAAGCTCTTTAATCGCTTGATTCAGCAGTATTATGAGGCGGGGACGCCACTGCCAAAAGAGCAGGTCGATGTGTTAGTTGATGAGTCGATGTATACCTATGCGTGTTTAATAGAAAAAATATTGGCACATAGAACGATTGATCAAAATTCACGATGGAATGGTTATGTTCGTCATGAGCATTCTTATCATGTATTTGGTCGCCATTATCTGATGGTGTTCTATGGACAAGATGAAAATAGTGCATTGAGTGCAGACAAAGTTCGCGCATCGCATCAGGATTTATTGTTTGAGCTTAATTCACAAATGCAGCAGCCGGTAATGGATGATTTGTTTTTAATTGGCGTAGAAGTTAGACCGTGCGAGGACAGCGTTAATACCGAGGTGTATATTGACACTTTTCATCAGAATGGCTCGGCTATCGATGCAAACACGCAGCGCTTATACGAGCAGTTGGCTGAGTTGCGATCGCAGTCATAGACTTTCCTTACTATAGATCGCTGATTTGATGCTTTAACTATATTTGTACTTTTTTATATATTCGTACTTTTCACATTGGCAGTTACTATATTGGCAGTTACTATGACGCAGCAATATCAAGTTTTAGCTCGCAAATACCGCCCAAAAAACTTCCATGAGTTGATTGGGCAAACGCACGTCTCGCAAGCATTGATAAATGCCATTGATTACAATCGTCTGCATCATGCCTATCTGTTTACGGGTACGCGCGGTGTCGGTAAGACGACGATTGCCCGTATATTATCCAAGTGCCTGAATTGTGATACTGGGGTGACCAGTACGCCTTGCGGTGTGTGTGATAATTGCGTTGCCATCGATCAAGGTCGTTTTATTGATCTGATCGAAATTGATGCGGCCTCTCGCACCAAAGTGGAAGACACCCGCGAGCTACTAGATAACGTGCCTTATGCACCAAGCCAAGGACGTTACAAGGTTTACCTGATTGATGAGGTGCATATGCTGTCCACGCATAGCTTCAATGCACTACTCAAAACCTTGGAAGAGCCGCCTGAACATGTGAAGTTCTTGCTCGCGACCACTGATCCGCAAAAATTGCCAATTACTATTATCTCGCGCTGTTTACAGTTTGTTCTACGCCCGTTGCCGCAAACCTTGCTGAGTGAGCATTTGGCAAATGTCCTTACCCAAGAGCAAGTAGGCTATACCCAACCTGCACTTTGGCAATTGGCCAGTGCAGCAAAAGGTTCGGTACGTGATGCTTTATCCCTAACCGATCAAGCCATTGCTTTTGGCCAAGGTGCGCTTGATGATGTCACGGTCAATGCCATGCTCGGTTTGATTGATGCCGCTGACTTGGTGCGGCTCATCACTGATATCTATAATCATGACAAATCTGCCGTCGCCGCTCATATTGAGCAGATGCGTGCGCAAATGGTTGATGCGACGAGTATGTTTGATGGGCTGGCAGAGCTATTACATCAGTTGGCATTGACCCAGCTACTGCCCGAAGTCGCTCTCAATGTCAATGAGGCGCAAGCCCAAGATATTAATGCGCTGGCACAGCATATCAGTCCTGAGGTATTGCAGCTCTATTACGAAATCGTTGTGCAAGCGCGTGAAGGCGTGAAACTTGCCAGTACACCGATGCAAGCGCTGGAGATGTGTATCTTACGTCTGTTGGCCTTTCGTCCATTACCAATAGACGAAATACTAAACCCTACTTATGATGACTCCGTGTCATCTGAAGTACCCGCCATAGAAAATACATCTTCTACGCAGGCGACCATTACCCATTCAGCTTCGATGCCGCCGTTACAGCCTTATGATATCGACTATCAAGAGCAGGTCAGTATTGAGCAGCCAAACGCTAGTTTTGACAGTAATGAATTCAGTGTTGATCCAACTCATGAATCAGCACACACGTTGGATGTGTTGGATAGTAGCGCAAACGCTGAACCCGTTGTTGAGCCTGAACCCGTTGTTGAGCCTGAACCCGTTGTTGAGCCTGAACCCGTTGTTGAGCCTGAA
>NZ_JBEOOZ010000045.1:0-10050 GCF_040309625.1 Psychrobacter sp. 78a-MNA-CIBAN-0178 | reverse complement strand
GGGCCGATAGCTCAGTTGGTAGAGCAGTTGACTTTTAATCAATTGGTCCCGCGTTCGAGTCGCGGTCGGCCCACCATATTCTAAAAGCCCAGCCATTATTTATAATGGCTGGGCTTTTTTTGTCTTAAATTTGGTTTTAATAAAGAATAGTGTATATAACTGAAATATCCTAAAAACGCGACGATATTACTTTCACTGACTATATCGATATAATTTGGATATAGGGAAAGCGAATGAGAGTACTGCAAATAGTAGACTAAGCGAGCCTGACATCGTATCTGATTTATAGAGGACTACCTATAGAAGCTATTCTACTTTAGTAATCCTTGACCTTTGTTTTTCCACCTTTTAATTTATGCTTAATGGTGTCGGTTATAGTACGAGGCTTTTTGGGAGCTTGTGCGATAAGCATGTCAAAAGTTGCCGCGTCAATAGGCAGCTCGCAGCCATGCGCCATCATAACGTTAGAAGGACGTAAGTCTTTTATTTTTTGAAGAGATTGAACATAAGCTTTTGGATAATGAACTGGAAAAGGAGCGACAAACTTATGGCGTAGCTTTATAATTAAGTCAGCCGTATATACTTGCCTAGTTGAAAGGTGAAACAAAGACAAATCCCGATCGGTATGACCCGGTGTTTCCAGTACCTGCCACTCCTCAAAGCTAGGAATACAATCACCCTCCTTAACGGTAATATCAGGGCGCAGATGTGTTGGGTACCATAGGTTTGCATAAGGACGTTGTGTACGACGAGCAACATAATGAGCCAGCGCAATATCCGTTAAATACATAGCTTTTCCACTAATACCTGCATACCACGGCTTCGGTTTATCTGCGGAAACAATAAGGCAGCCTGTCGCTTTTCTGAGCGCACTAGCACCTCCTGCATGATCTGGATGCATATGCGTCACGACAACGACCTTCAAGTCTGTTATAGGACGTTGCAGCGTTTTTTGAATGTAACTAAGAACCATAGAGACGTCAGCACGGCAACAGCCATCTAGCAACATCAATTTATCGGGATATACTGCTAAATAGGTGCTTTGTATATAACCATCAAGACGTACAATCTCACATAAACTCATTATCTAACCCTAAGCCTGATCGTATCAGACTACTTTTATTAGGGTCTGTTGAACATTCAAATGTGCACTGGCAGTGGCTAAAACCACCCAAAACGTCGTTATAAACCTAGCTAAGATCTCAACATTATTGTCGGTTTACGCCTGATTTAATAAAAGGTTTGGTGCAATTTTAGCGATCAGCAGTTCTAATATTTGAATGTTCAACAGACCTTAATGAATATAATTTTCTTTATTATAACCTTCGTTCTCTAATAGTCAGTGACATTCAGTGAACGCTTGTGGCTATCTTTCTAAGCGAATAATAATTATAGGGTTATAAAAGCAAAAAAATCCAGCACTTAGGCTGGATTCTTTATATAGTAAAACAGGTTTAATTAAGCAAGGTCACGTACCTTTGGTTCACGCTCCCACAGACGAGATTTTGCATTATCAATAAAGGCGTCCAAATCAGCCAATGGCGTGACAAAGGCATCTTTTTCGATGGGCAGTTTACTTAATATAAACTCATCCGTCGCCCCGCAATAAGCAATGGCCTTACAATGCACGTAAGCATCGGTGAACCAATCTAATGCTGAGCTATCTTCTGCAAGCTTTTTGGCTTGATCCGGCATAATGATACTGACTACCGCATCAAACAATACTGAAGGGCCACCAGCCAAACGCTCGTCGGCTTGGATACGTGTGCCGTCATCCAACTCTACTTCTTTGTTAGGAGCAACGATTTTTACCATGCCGCCCTCTTTATTGACCGCTTCTTCAAACTTCTGAATTTCGCTATGCTTTGACCCTTTAGCTACTAGAATACCGACTAAGCGACCATTCAAAGTTTTAGGCGTTCGACCGATAGTTTGTAGAGGTTTTGAAGTCGCCATATCTACTACTGGGGCTGCGGCATCAGCAGGTTCAGGCAATTCCATTCCCAAGGCTTTCGCAACTCGATTGGCCAAGTCTTCATCGATATGCGGCAAGTGACTTAGCATACGAGTACGAACGTGTGCGGTGTCTACTTTACCTAGCTCGAACGCATAAGCCGTTGCAATATGCGCTTGCTCAGTAGCTGTCTGACTACGATAGAACATACGTGGCTGGCTATAATGATCTGCAAAGCTCTCAGCACGGATACGGCCTTTAACACCATCATCCAACTGCTCATGGAATGACTCAAAACCGTGCTTAACACTTTCGCGAGGACGGCTTTGATCCAAGCTTTGTGGCTCATACAATACTCTAGTCTTAGGTACCCGCATTTGCATATGACCATCCTGCTGATTGTTAGCAAACGGACACTTTGGTGCGTTGATAGGAATCTGTGCAAAGTTTGGCGAGCCTAAACGAGATAGCTGGGTATCCAAATAACTAAACAGACGACCTTGTAACAACGGATCATTACTATA
The DNA here is from genome assembly GCF_040309625.1 of Psychrobacter sp. 78a-MNA-CIBAN-0178. Classification (NCBI taxonomy): domain Bacteria; kingdom Pseudomonadati; phylum Pseudomonadota; class Gammaproteobacteria; order Moraxellales; family Moraxellaceae; genus Psychrobacter; species Psychrobacter sp. 78a-MNA-CIBAN-0178. The sequence continues at coordinate 7,572 of NZ_JBEOOZ010000045.1, read as the reverse complement.
ATCAATACCCGGTACTACGTGTGATGGGCAGAATGCCACTTGTTCTGTTTCAGCGAAGAAGTTGTCTGGATTGCGATTCAAGACCATTTTACCGACTATCTTAACTGGTACTAATTCTTCTGGAATCAGCTTAGTAGCGTCTAAATGGTCAAACGGGAATTCATTAGCTTCTTCTTCGGTAAATAACTGAACGCCAAACTCCCACTCAAAGAACATACCATTTTCGATAGCTTCATACATATCACGGCGATTATAATCAGGATCTGCGCCTGAGATTTTTACTGCTTCATCCCAAATTAAAGACTGTACGCCTAATACTGGCTTCCAATGAAAGCGTACAAAGGTACTCTTCCCTTCTTTATTAAGAAAACGGAAAGAGTGAATACCAAAGCCTTCCATCATACTAAAGCTACGTGGTAACGCACGATCACTCATCAACCACATAACATTATGCATGGTCTCAGGACTTAACGAGACAAAATCCCAGAACGTATCATGGGCAGATGCCGCCTGCGGGAAACCACGATCAGGTTCTGGTTTTACTGCATGAATCAAATCTGGAAATTTAATGGCATCCTGAATAAAGAAAATCGGCATATTGTTACCGACAATATCCCAATTACCCTCTTCAGTATAAATTTTTACAGAAAACCCTCGGACATCACGTGGCGTATCCTTGGAGCCTTTATTACCGGCAACCGTAGAAAAACGCGTAAATAAAGGTGTCTGCTTACCTGTTTCAGTCAGAATTTTAGCGGTGGTATATTCTTCTAATGACTCTGTTAGCTCAAAATAACCATGCGCCGCACTACCACGAGCATGGACGATACGCTCTGGAATGCGTTCATGGTCGAAGTGATTGATTTTTTCGCGTAAGACGAAATCTTCTAACAAGGCCGGACCACGTGCGCCGGCTTTTAACGAGTTTTGGTTGTCTGAAATTGCAACGCCTTGTTGCGTGGTTAACACCTTGCCATCGTCACTAGCACGCTGATGAGTCTCGCCACCATTACCACGCGCAGGGTTCATATCTTTGGCGGGGTCGTTATGATCAATATTCTTTTTCATAAAATATCCTAGCTTATAAGTGAAATGGACTCTAATGAGACCAAAGAAAGCACCTACACAGTTCTAATATCCCTAGAGATAATAATGACTTCAACTGTCGTTTAATTGTCTGTGTTTTAGCGATGCTGATTGTTAAAAAGATAAAGAAATTATAGGCTTGCGACTTATCTTAGCGAAAAATTCAAAGTTACACGTCATATAAATAGTTAAGCTTGTTGATATTTGGTTAATAATACTGGGAATTGACAGTAAAAATGAGGTGCATTTTATTATTGATAGCCATGCTTGTCATGAGCAGGTTCTATAAGGTACTCTCTAAAGTATGCCTTGCTAAAATATGCTTCATCAAACTATAGCTTGCTTGCGAGCCACATCTTATGAATAAAAAGAGAGCTCAGCCAAGCATTTACCCTGATCATTCATAAATAAAGGACTACTTATGTTATCGAACGTCATTCACCCCGCTAAGCGTTTGTGCCAATCTCTGCTCTTTACCACGTCATTGGGCTTAATGGCACTGACCGTTAGTCAAACAGCAGCAGCTATTACGACTAAAAATATCACTTATACGGTAGACAATCAAAATTATGAAGGCTATTACGCCAAAGCCGATAAGGCCAATGCGCCTTTTATTTTGCTCATTCATGATTGGGATGGGTTGACTGATTACGAAAAAAAACGAGCTGATATGCTGGCGACTGAGGGCTATAATGTCCTAGCTGCTGATATGTTTGGCACGGGTATTCGCCCGACTGAGTTAGCAGACAAAAAGCGTCTGACTTCTGAGCTTTATAAGAATCGCAGTAAGATGCGCCGTATTCTGACGGCGGCGTTAAATACTGGACAAGCCCAAGGTAATAATGTCCGCGAAGGCGTGACGATGGGTTATTGCTTCGGTGGTGGTGTCGCGCTAGAGCTGGCACGTTCAGGATTTGAGCAAAAAGCCTTTGTCCCTTTTCACGGTGGCTTGGAGACGCCAACAGGTCAAAGCTATAGCAATACTAAAGGCGAGATATTGGTGTTTCATGGCTCAGCCGATGAAGCCGTACCGTTCGAAGATTTTGCCGCGCTTAACAAAACGCTAGAAGCAGCTAAAGTACCGCATGAAATGATTACTTATAGTGGTGCAGTACATGCTTTTACGGACTTCAATAATAAAGATAGATATGATGCTCGCGCAGATGAACGCTCTTGGAATCGTTATCTAAACTTTTTAGAGAATACTTACAAATGAGTTGCTACTCAAGTTGTTAAATGACATTTTTATGAATGGTATTATTTTGCACCACTTTAGCTATCAGCAGTGCTTTCTTGTGAATGTTCAACACGCACTAAACTGACTCTATCTTTTTGAAAACAAGTAGCTGATTGTTGGCTGGCATCGGATACACTTTAACCAATGTCAGCCAATTTTTTTCAGCCAACGCTACAACATCTTCTTTATCGCGTATACCGCTATTAGCATCACGTTGTCGTAGTGCTTTATCAAACTGACGATTGCTGTTACTCGTATAAAGCCCATTGTCATTGAAAGGGCCATACACTATAAATTTACCACTATCAGGTAACATCTCTCCCACTGACTCAAAAAGTCTTTCGACCAAAGACCACGAAATAATATGTAAAGTGTTGGCCGTAAATACTGCATCATAAGGCTTGTCGTTAGCACTTATAGAAGACTCATTGTTAAGGCTTCTAGGTAGCGTGTCAGTCGTTAAGTCAAAAGCCAAAGGTTTATATAAATTAGAGGCAGGGTGAGCATCATGCCAAGCTTTTATAGCAGCGTGATTGGCGACAATATCGCTAGTTTGCCAATTGAGATGAGTTAGGTTTGGTGCAAAGTACACGCTGTGCTGACCCGTTCCTGATCCTACTTCTAATACTTGCGAATATCCTACTAACTCTTTTTGCAAAACAGACAGAATGGGTCGCTTATTGTTCTCACAAGCTTGCGAAAACGGTAGCTTACTTTGATTATTGATACCGGTGTTGCCTAAGTTTTTATTATTCATAACAGCCTTTTAAACCCAATTCAGAATTAAAAACTAGTAAATACCCGCTTCTAATCCAGCTGCCAATGTCATAGCAAGCTCTTCTACTTGCTCAGCAAAACTGTCTTGCCAATCGCCCTGTAGTATCAGCGCCTCTTGAATCCATGACCAACGTAGCCCCGTTGTAATCGTTTTGAGCGCAAGCTTGGTGCCTGTACCATCATGCCCTGCCCGTATATATACCGCAAATGGCATACCCTGCTTTTCCTCTAACACAGGAGAATAGCAACGATCAAAGAAGTCTTTGGTGAGCCCAGCCATATACGCTAAATTCTCTGTCGTTCCAAGAAGAAGTGCGTCCGCCGCGAGTACATCTTCAAGCTGCGTGTCTTGTGGTGATTTCAGAATGACATTGATATCTATATCAGGATGGTTCGCACCATCGTAGGCCGCTTGTGCTAATTTTTTAGTATTCGGCGATGGTGCATGCGCAACGATAAGTAAGGTTTTGCTAGCCATATCAATCACCCTTATAGAGGTCACTAGTTCTTGGAATTAGTTGTTCTTGGAATCAGCAAATCTTAGAATTAATAGCTCTTAGAATTAATAGTCACTTTTTGAATAATATCAGGGTGCAAGCTATTAGCCACTGGGCAAGTTAAGGCGGTGTTATAGAATATTTTTTGCGTTTTATCATCTAACTGTTGATTAAAAGTAATTACGATATGTACTTCGCTAACACGTCTTGGGTCAGCTGCCATTACTTTGGTCACTTCAGCCATAGTGCCTGCAATATCGATATCCATATCACGAGCTTTGATACCAATAATCGTCAACATGCAACTGGCTAAGCTAGTCGCCAATAAATCAGTCGGTGAAAACGCCTCGCCCTTACCTTGGTTGTCAGTCGGTGCATCGGTAATTATTTGATTATTCGACTGTAGGTGAATGGCTTGGGTGCGTAAATTGCCTTGGTAGGTTACTTTTGAGGTGGTCATGGGGTTCTCTTTGGTAGTTATTATCGGACTACTGATTTTCAACATAATATCGTTTTACGACTATAAAGTTAAATGCACCATTTAAAGTAACATATTTAAGTCTGATTGAACTGCTTGATATTAGCAGTACTTGCACGATCAATAAAAAAGGCTATTGCTTTGGTTGCCTGCGCAGTCGAGCCGAGCGCCAACGATGGCATCATATGACGACAGAGCAGCAACGCGAGGTACTAAGGCTTATCGCAGGACGTAAACTACGTATCGAGCTCATGCGGCTGCGTAAAAACGAGCAGTTGGGATTTGATTTTGAAGAAGACGTTGAGATGGGTGAGTTGTTTTGATATAAGTTGTAGAAGATGAAAAGCATTTTATTGCTGAGATTTATTTTTAGATAATTCATTATGTATAGGATGAACCCAATACACTTTTCCTTCCAGTTCCTCAAGGTCAAGACTCTCTCTTAGTTCATCTCGAAGAGATGCAATCAAAGGATCAAAAGAAAAATCAGAGTCTCCTGTTCCTAATTCTGAATCTATTAACTGCTGCATTTGTTCTACTTGCCATTTTGTACCCATGAACTGGATGGATATTGATGCATCTCTAAGATGTTTAGCGGCTTCTTCTTTATTTGGATTACTACTGTACATCAACAAAGATTTAAAAGATTTTTTTAGATGATCAATTCGTTGTTCTGATTTTTGCTCATTTATTTGGAGTTTTACTGCTGATTGGTGAGAGTAGAAGGCAGTCGCTATAGCGATAATAGCTGGTATGAATATTTTTAAAAAATCAATAGAAACGAAGATTGCTAAAAAACGAGACATATTCTTTTACCTTTAATAACTTTGCTAGAGAAGTAAGAATTAATTAAGCTAAATGAACAATTAGAAACTGTTCAATATCACTAATCATAATTGCCACATCGCTATCGGTAAATTCTTCAGGCTTGCCATGTGCAGCGCTGTTTCTTATATCTGCTAAAGCGGTAATTCTTTTCTGTTGGAGCTTATTATAAACTCCCGCTTTAACAAGATCTGAATTCATTTTATCTAATTTACCTATAGTTAAGGCGTTTTGATAGCATATATCACGAAGTGTAGTTTCCAATACAACCCCAGCAATAACCGCAGCTGCTAGCTTATATCCACTAGACAGCAATTCTTGAGCCTGTTCAAGTTCGCTATCAAAAACATCTGCTTGTATCAAATTTTTTAATGAGGTTAGATAACCATTTTTATAATCATCCATTGCTGCTATAAATACAGACTTCATTCTCTTAAATGCATCCCACTGAGTTTCGTAACTACGTAGCTTTTCCGCCTTTATAAACTCTTCATAGTGTTGTGAATCTTTGCCACATGTGGAAACTAATAAATTTTTAGATTTTACTTTCCAAGTTAGGGTTTTTTCATTATCTACAACATTAACATTTCCGACAAGTTGATTATGTTGTGTTCCACGTGTTGCTTCAATTTCTTTCGTTTCTTCAAATAACTGATCAAATCTTTCAGATAATTTTTGAATCATGTACAGAACTCCATTTTAAGACAACACTAAGCTAAATGAAAGAATAACAGATGTTAGCGAAAAACACTTTTATTACTTATGCTTGCTAACTATAGTAGAGCCTTTATAAAAGTGGTACAGTAGTTTTAAAATAAATGAAAAGTAAAAAGATTATGACTTATTCAGCAGACTTCCGTGCTCAAGTGATTAAAAGTGTCGAACAACAAGATATGAGTATCAGACAAGCTTGTGCATTTTATGACATTAGTAAGGCCACGCTACAGAATTGGCTCAAAGACCCTAGTATTAAACTCACTCGCAATAAACCACCCAGTAAAATACCTAACGAAGCTTTATTAAAAGATGTTGAACAGCATCCAGACGATTACATGTACGAGAGAGCACAGCGTTTTGGCTGTAGTAAGTCGGGCATCGAGGCCGCTTTAAAACGTCTTGGTATCAGTCAAAAAAAAGACCTTAGAGCATCCAAAAGCTTGCCCATTAAACAGAGCTAAATATCTAAGTAAACTGGGCGACTACATCGCTCAAGGCTATGCAATTGTATACATGGATGAGAGTGGCTTCGAGGCTGAGACCATCCGCTCTCATGGCTATGCACCTATTGGTACCCCTTGCATCGATAGCTATAACTGGCAAGGTAGAAAACGCACCAATGTTATTGGTGCCTTATATGAAAAAGCGTTATTTGCACTTGATTACTTCGAAAAGAATATCAATGGCGACATATTCTACAACTGGTGCAAAAACACGCTAATACCAAGTCTTAAAATAAAATGCGTAATCGTCATAGATAACGCCAGCTTTCATAAACGCGTTCAGAGATTACTCAACAGGCATGGTCATCGCTTGTTATTTCTACCGCCTTACAGCCCTGATTTAAACCCTATTGAAAAAAAATGGGCACAGGCTAAGTTTCTACGACAAGGGTGGATGGAGAATAATTTACCTAAGCTGTTTCATGATATGGGTTGTACTAATTTTATTCTGGATTGACTATAGCATTATTCCAAACTCCTGAGCTATTACTAAGGAAAAAACTCACTTGAACTTGGGTTCCTAATATTTGATGTATAATATGACTTACTCTATTACAATAGGCCTGATCATTCCCATAAACTGAAACTGCAACACTCCGAACTTGGGACAAGGCTATACGCTCCAAAATATAGATATCTTGTTCCCATAATCCCCATCCATATATAACTAAAGAAGGCTCTAAAGTAGTGAGAACCTCTCTATAAACCGTATTTAAATAGCTACTACTTCGTATTGAATTTATTTTCTGCTTAGATGTACCTTCACTAACAAATAGTGGAACTACCTGCTCAGATTGCCATGCTCTTAGTATTGCTTCAAGCAAACCATCGCTGTTACCCTTATCATTAATTAACACCATGCTGAGAAAGTATCATGATACATTAACTTATAATTGTTGACTAATAATTAAAATATAAAAAATCCCCCAACCAGATAAATGATTGGGGGATAATCAGGAATAGAGAGCTGACGATGACCTGAGCGCCGTTAAGGCAAAGCACTGCTTTGCTAGGCAGCACAAGAGCAAATTCTTTAAATAGGATTTACTGTGTAGGTCACTAGGAATAAAAGATAAAAAAAAGAGCCATCCAATTAAGGATGACTCTTTTTTAGAATAGAGAGCTGACGATGACCTACTCTCACATGGGCGAACCACACTACCATTGGCGCTACGATGTTTCACTTCTGAGTTCGGGAAGGGATCAGGTGGGGCCATCGCGCTATTGTCGTCAGCAAAGGGGGTTAGATATGAGTCTGTTGTTTTTATTGTTTGACTTCAAGTTTTAGCTTGTTGTCGACCAACTTGTAACCTAACTGAATCAAGGTTAAAGGTGATATCGAAATATTCTTTCTTTTATTCTAAAGCTTTCGCTTTACAAGATAGATTAATTAGAGCTTTGATACAAACCACTTGGGTGTTGTATGGTCAAGCCAAACGAGCAATTAGTACA
>NZ_JBEOOZ010000044.1:0-10951 GCF_040309625.1 Psychrobacter sp. 78a-MNA-CIBAN-0178 | reverse complement strand
ATACTTATATACTTATATACTTATATACTTATATACTTATATACTTATATACTTATATACTTATATACTTATATACTCAATACATACTACAGGGATCTGTATTTATGAAGGTAATCGCGGTATTAAATCAAAAGGGTGGCAGCGGTAAGACTACCATCGCAACGCATTTGGCTCGTGGCTTACAGCTAAAAGGCCATAGTGTTTTGTTGGTGGATAGTGACCAGCAGGGCAGTGCGCGTGACTGGAGAGCAGTTGATGAAGACAATCCGGTACCGGTGATTGGGCTCGATAGACCAACACTTGATAAAGATTTAAAAAACGTCTCTGATAAAGATTATGTGGTGATCGATGGATCGCCGCAAGCTACTAGTCTGGCTATTTCTGCTATAAAAGCGGCTGATTTTATATTGATTCCGGTGCAGCCGAGCCCCTATGATATCTGGGCGACCAGCGATTTGGTTGATTTAGTGCAGCAGCGTATTGAGATGATGGATGGCCAACTAAAGGCAGCCTTTGTTGTCTCACGCGCCATTCAAAATACCAATATTGGTAAAGAGGTTGCAACCGCGCTGCTTGATTATAATATTCCGGTATTAGAGACCAGAGTGATGCAGCGAGTTGCTTATCCTAATAGTGCTGCCCTTGGTAAGACAGTATTTGATACCGAATCGCCTAGTAGCAATGCGATACAAGAGATAACCGCATTGGTCAGTGAGATTCAAATATTTTTTGGTGAGGAGTAAGTCATGAGTTTATCAGCAGGTCGTCCTAGTAAGAACGTTAAGGATCAATTGGCTTTATCGGATGTGACGGACAGTCCCAAAAAGACGGTACGCGTGAATTTTAATTTAGATGAAGATAAACACATTGCGCTCAAGCGGTACGCGCTTGAAAGCCGAAAAACGGTGACTGAGTTGTTGACTGAAATGATTGAGGAAAAGTTGGTTGAGCGATAGGTATAAAAAAGGGACTTTCCTAAACTTTGTGTAACTTCTTATACCCTATTAGCAAATAGAAGTTACACAAAATCCAGGATGGGCTCGTGGTCGATGCCAATCCGTAACTGGACGTCTGCTCTGAATCGTTTTATGATTATGTTTGATGACCGTATCAGCAAGCATTTAATCTAAACGGCAGTTACACAGAATTCGGGATGGTCTCAAAAGCAGCGACAACTTCTACTATTAAAAAAGTAGTCGTTAAACCTAAGGCAACCATTAACTTCTTACTATTTTCTTCAGTAACAACCGCATGGCTATGATCATGATGTTCTGACATAAAATATTTTCCTTATTCTATTTATGATGAGCAGAGATATTGGATAACAGCCAATATCTCTGCTGTAAATCGACTAATCTATTGGATTAAGAAACTTTTTTTTCATTTATCCAACGATAAAGCACGGGTAACAGCACCAAAGTTAGTAATGTTGAAGAGATAATCCCGCCAATCACTACGGTTGCCAGTGGCCGTTGAACCTCAGCCCCTGTTCCGGTTGCCAGCGCCATTGGTACAAAACCCAGTGAAGCCACACAAGCTGTCATCAACACTGGTCTTAAGCGCAAAATAGCCCCTTGCCACACGGCTTTATGCACTGGATATTTGTCCCTTAATTCCTTAATAAAGGTCAGCATTACCAGTCCATTGAGGACTGCAACACCAGATAAGGCAATAAAGCCAATTCCAGCTGACATCGATAATGGAATATCCCTTAGCCAAAGGAACAGCACACCACCGGTCAAGGCAAAGGGTATCCCGGTAAAGACCAATAGACTTTCTTTGACATTGTGAAAGACCGCCATCAGTAAAATAAAGATAGTGATTAAAGCCAGTGGAATCACGATTTGCATCCGTGCTTTGGCTGAAGCCAAATTTTCAAACTGACCGCCATATTCTATCCAATAACCACTTGGCAAAGTGTATGCTTTGAGCTGTGTCTGTACATCAGAAACAAAAGACCCTAAATCACGCCCTTCAACATTCGTTGTAACCACAACTCGGCGTTTACCATTTTCTCGACTGACTTGGTTGATTCCTTCAATGGTCGAGACTTGCGCGACATCCGACAATAAAATACTGCCACCATTTGGAAGCTGAATAGGTAACTGGGAAACAGATGCGACACTACGGTCTTGCTCTCCAAGACGGATAACAAAATCAAAACGACGATCGCCTTCTAAAATCTCTCCCACGCTTTGTCCACCAATACTGGTTGCCACAAGGTCTTGAATTGAACGCACACTCAAACCATATTGTGCAGCCAAAGTTTTATTTACCTCGACATTCAGTAATGGCAAACCTGAGGTCTGCTCAACTTTCACGGCACTGCTACCCGATATTTGCTGAATGATTTTGGAGATTTTAGTCGCCTCAGTATTGAGGACATTCATATCATCACCGAAGATTTTCACACCAACATCACTACGCACACCTGAGATCAATTCATTAAATCGGAGTTCAATCGGTTGTGAAAATTCACTATTATTGCCTGGAATCGTGGCTAAATACGTCACCATACGGCCACGTAATTCATCTAAACTTTCTTTAGGATTTGGCCATTCTGAACGAGGCTTTAACATGATATAGCCATCTGAAATATTGGGTGGCATGACATCTGTTGCAACCTCGGCTGTACCCGTTCTGGCAAATACTGCCTTAATTTCAGGGAAACTCTTTAAAAGAAGTTTTTCAGTATTCTCCTGAATACGTAAAGACTCTTCTAAGCCTGTACTTGGTGAACGTAACTGTTGTATCGCAAAGTCTCCTTCACTGAGCTGTGGTGCAAATTCACTGCCGAGTTTGGTACTGATAAATCCCGTAATCACTAATAAACACAGTGCAAAAGTCAGCACAACTGCTTTGTATTGATACGAAATATCAAGAGTTTGCTGATATTTAGCTTTTAGCCATAACATCCAACGACTTTCTTTTTCTTGAATATCGCCTTTGACCCACAATGCCACAGCAGCAGGCACAAAGGTGATCGATAAAATAATGGCTGCAACAAGGGCGAGTACCACTGCCAATGCCATCGGATGGAACATTTTTGCTTCCACACCACTTAAAGCAAAAATCGGCAAATACACCACCAAAATAATAAGCTGACCAAAAATAAGAGGACGACGTGCTTGGCGGGCAGCCAGAAAAACTTCCTTAAAGCGTTCACTTTGTGTGAGAGGTCGTTTTAACAGTTGCTGTGTATGGGCTAAACGCCGGATACAGTTTTCGACAATCACCACAGCACCATCGACAATGATGCCGAAATCGAGTGCACCTAAACTCATCAGATTGGCACTGATATTTTGCTGTGCCATCCCGGTTAAGGTAAACAGCATAGAGAGTGGAATGACACAGGCAGTAATCAAGGCAGCACGGATATTCCCTAAAAACAGGAACAGAATGATGATGACCAGGATTGCTCCCTCTACCAAGTTTTTCTGAACGGTTTTAATCGCCTTCTCAACCAAGATAGTACGGTCGTACACCGTTTCAATCACTACCCCTTTAGGCAAACTATTCTGAATATCTTGAAGCTTGGCATCCACAGCTTTAGAAACAGTCTGGCTATTTCCACCCATCGCCATCATGACAATCCCTAAAACGGTTTCTTTGCCGTTATAGGTTGCCCCACCGGTTCTTAAATCATGCCCAATAGAGACTTGCGCAATATCACCAACCCGAATTGGGCTGCCATTTGGGCTACCCAGCATGGTGTTCTCAATATCAGAAAGCCCATTGAATGTACCCGGTACACGTACCGTCAGTTGCTGACCATTGTCTTCAATATAACCTGCACCTCGGTTCTCATTATTTTGCGCTAAAGCCTGTTGCAGTTGTTCTAATGAGATATTCAGTTGCTGCATCCGGTTTAAATCGGGAGAGACCACATAGGTTTTTTCAAAACCACCAATACTGTTGACCTCTGCAACTCCCTTAACACGTTGCAGTTGAGGACGCACAATCCAGTCCTGAATCTCACGCAAATCCATCGGCGTGTATGCAGTTCCATCCGGCTTTTTCGCATTCGGATCTGCCTTCAGTACCCATTGATAAATCTCACCGAGACCCGTAGAAACGGGGGACATCGTCGGTGCGATTTGTGCAGGCAACTCAGATTGCGCCTCCTGTGTCCGTTGGTTAATCTGCTGACGGGCCCAATAAATATCAGTCCCATCTTTAAAGATAATGGTGACTTGAGAGAGTCCATAACGGGATATGGAACGGGTAAGCTCCAGATCCGGAATGCCAGCCATGGCATTTTCAATGGGATAGGTAATCAGCTGTTCGACTTCAAGCGCAGTAAAACCCTTGGCTTGAGTATTAATCTGGACTTGGGTATTGGTAATATCGGGTACAGCATCAATCGGGAGTTTCTGATAGCTATACACCCCGACCGCAATCCAGGTACAGGCAAAGAGCAACACCCAAATCGCATTTTGTATGGAAAACTGAATGATTCGTTCGAATAAACCTTCTGGTTTTGGTAGATCAGAATTAATGTCCATGGCCTGCCTCGTCTTTTTCTAATTCAGATTTCAACAAGAAACTGCCTTGAGCGATATACTTCTGCCCTTCAGTCAGCCCAGAAATCACTTCAAGCCATTGTCCATCACTTGAAGCCTGCCCCAATTGCACTTTCTGTGCTTTTAAGTGGACTTGACCTTTTTGTTCTGAATCTACGATGAAAATACTGTCTTCACCTTCAATACTTTGCAGCGCAGACTTTTGAATCCGAAGGGCTGATTTTGCTGTAGCTTCCGGAATCAACACTCTCACTAACACATTAGAACGCAACTCAGTAGCTTGCGCATCGAGTTTTGCGCGCACCACCAGACGCCCTGTTTGTACATCTGCCTGAGAGGTTAAGCTTTGTACAGTAGCTTTATAGCTTTGATCTGAATCATTCACTTTAAAGTCAATTTTTTGCCCGGCTTGCAGTTGACCTGAGAATTGATTCGGCAAATTAAACTCAAGCCATAAATCTTTCAGCTGTTCAATGACAAAGAGCTGATTAGCCAGTTGCACATTTTCACCGACCACAATATCTTTTTGACTGATCACCCCAGAGATCGGTGCTTTAATCAGAAAACGCCCATTGTTATTGCCACTTGCACCTAATGCATTTAAACGTGCTTGTGAGGACTGGACAGTAATCTGCGCTTGACGGTAGGCATTTTCGGCACGCTGGTAATCCTGTTTGGCAGAAACCCCCTGTGACCAGAGTTGCTGTTCGCGCTGGTAATCTTTACGGGCCAAATCCAGATTCACCTGTGCCATACGCAGATTTGCCTGTTGGTCGATCAGTTCAGGCACGGTTAGTACAGCCAGCGTTTGTCCTTTTTGCACGCTCTGTCCTAAAGCCACATTGATCTGCTCGACATAACCACTAAATTTAGGCGATATATGCGCTTGTTGATCGGTATTCACCACCAATTTACCTGGCAGGGTTGTCAGCTTTTCAACCAATCCTGTGGATGCAACAGCAACTTTTAAACCTTGTTCAACCATTTGTTGGCTGGTCAGTTGTATTTCGCCTTCTTCAGCATGTCCTTCTTCAGAACTATCTTCATCAGAATATTCGGCATTTCCCTCATCATAACCCTGCCCCTCAGATTCAGTTTTTTTTGAACTTAACCAAATAGCCAGACTGACCAAGACCGTAATCAGAATCAAAACTACAATCATGAGAGACTTGGATATTTTTCCGTTTTGCTTGGCGTTCATTTTATCGTGCTCCCCCATTGATTAAATTTTGCGATGCTTCGACTGCCTTTTTATTCAGTTGTGTATAGGCATCCGAACGGCTAATTTCTTCATAACTTGTGCCAATACTGAGTGCCTCAGCTGCTAGGGCAGTTTGCCAAGCTTGACGTAGAGTTTGTAATTGACCCAATCGAAGATTCTGCAGTTGGGTGGTTGCTTGCTGAACGTCGGTAATGGACAGTTTCCCTGCCTGAAACCCTAGTAAAGTACGGCTCTGAACTTTGGTCGCCAAAGTAACTTGTGCTGTTGTGGCATCGAACTGGCTACGTAAACCTTTGAGCTGATGCCTGCTGTTGGCAATATCGAGTATTTGTTGCTTCAGCTCACGCTGCTGCTGTTGGTTCAGCAATATTTGCTGTTGCTGGACCATCGGGATCGCATATTGCTGGCGATTGAAAATATTCAGTGGAATAGCCACGCCGATTGCTAAAGTCGTATCGTTGCTTCCATTAGGGGTTTTGCTACGTTTCATGCCTACATTTAAAGTCGGATTGGGACGTGCCTGAATTCTTAAATTTTCAATTTGATGATCCGATTGCTGAATGTTCAAGGCATAGAATTTTTCTAGCCACCCTTCAGCAATATACCGTTGCACAGTTTGGAGACTTTGCTCTGGCCAAGGGATAGCGGTTTTATTCAATTGAAGATGTGAAGATGTTTCTCCCCCCCACAAATTAGACAGCTGACGACCGGCAGCTTGTTTATTCAGCATCGCTTGCTCATAAAGTCGTTGGATTTCTAGCGCTTCAATTTGGGCACGCTCAAAATCAACCAGGGCAATACTGCCTGCCTGATAGCGTTTCTGGGCACTGTCCAGATTGACTTTACTTGTTTTTAACTGTACTGAATAAGCAGACTGCTCAACCTCAGCAAGTGCAAATTGCGACCATGCAAATTTAACAATCAGTTGGCTTTGTGCCTTCCATAATTGCTGTTGCAATTGGATTTGTTGATTCGAGGTATTGGCAATCACCCGGTTCAGCTTACGCTGACCAAATAGATCTAGAGGTTGACTAACGCCAACATTGAATTCCTGTTCTTGACCTGAGCCAAAGCCAGACTGTTCTAAACTTATACTTGGATTCTGCCATAACCGACTTTGCTGAATATTCAATTCAGATATTTGCTGAACTTGTTGCCACGGCTTGTCTTGAGTCTGGTAACTTTGTACTTTTGCTAAAGCGGATTCAAAGCTGGTAACGTTTTCAGCATAGCTATATTGCATAGCCGCTGCACATATACAAGCAACCAAGCTATGACGCAAGAGTATAATTGATTGTGAAGACATGATTTTTCCCACTTATTTAAATAATAAAAGTGGTGGGAATGTTTTAGGCTACCCCACCATGAGCGGGGAAAATTCGGGAGGTAGGCTTTGTTGAAACAGGTCAGGAGCCTGATAGCTGTTTTTCCAATGAAATTGTGGATTCACTTTAACTTCAGAGCTTGGATGAAACACATCTACTTTTTCATTTTGTACAATCAAATGCATCATCGATGGTAGATGATCTTGATGATCTTCACCGATTTCTAAATCGCTACTGAATGTTTTTATGTTTTCTGACTGTCCATTATGATCGTGTTGACGACTATCGCTGGCACACAAGGTATTTTGGTGATGACCAAAATGATAACTCTGCTGTGATTGAGGCTGTTGTTCATGGACACAAAAGGCCGCCGCCACATTCCAAAAGCTTTGGAACATGAACAATCCAACCAAGACTGTAATCCATGTAGTAGAACGCATCATCTGAACCGTACCGGGTTTGTCGGAGACTTTTTATTTAAGTTAGGCCACCTGACCTAACGGGTTAATCTTATCATTGTACATTGCTTCAAACTCAAAAGGCAATTTTCCATGAGAGTTTCCCAAACTTTGTGTAACTGCTTATAATCCACTAACAGGAGAATAAGCAATGACTAACCAATCTGACATCAAGAAACTGGCTGAGCAAATGGCCAGCAGCATGAAAAGCTTCGATGACATCAAAGACTTTCAAAAGCAGCTCATGCAGTCCTTCATCGACACTGCATTTACACTCTCCTAAAACCATTTAACAAAATCTATGACTATTTTACTTTCCCTTACATAATCGTCCTAGTGTATATCTTTTTTTTTGATTAGCCTATTCCTAAATCAATTGACTTTAGGGAAGTATGATGAACGATATCCAATTTTCAGATTGCGCAAAGGCATGTATGAACTGTTACCTTACCTGTGCCAGTTGTGCAAATGCCTGTCTAAAAGAAGAAAATCTGGAGATGATGCGAGAATGTATTCAGCGTTGTCTAGATTGTGCAGATATTTGTCAGCTCTGTGCTCGTATGCAGCAAACAGAATCTCCTTTTATGAAAGAAATTTGTGAGCTTTGTGCCAAGGTTTGTGAATACTGTGCAGATGAATGTAGCCAACATGAGCATCAATACTGCCAGCAATGTGCTGATGCTTGCCGTGAATGTGCCGTCGAATGTCGAAAAATGGTTGCCTGATAAATAAAAGAATTAGTTGAGTTTAGGATTTACTCAATGAATAGCCAACGTGTTAGTTGTTAGTGGGTCAAACCACTAACAACTCGCAAAAAATGGCTGAATTTGTGGACGTTGTTTTTGCGATTCGATCCAAAGAGAGTACTTTGATTGAACGCGCATGAGTAAATCAGCACTAATACCTAAAGCATCGTGCAAACGTAAGGCTACATCGGCTGTTACTGGGAGGGTGTAAATAATTCTGTGTAAATAATTCTGTGTAAATACAGTTTTATTTACACTCTCAACTGTATTTACACAGAATTATTTACACCCTCCCCCTGGGGTATAGAATATCGAACTTTCTTACTTTTTAGAGTAACTCAGCTGCTTGTAATGCTATTTCTTTAACATCTAAGCTAAGGGCTAAATCTGCATTGATCAAATCTTCAATATCGAAAAATCTAGCTTCTAGGGCGTCATCACCTGCTAGAGGATCACCAGAAACCCAAATACAAAGTACGGCTACAAGAACAAAATGGTGACGCAGCTTACCACTACTATCAAAGTCAAACGCGTCTACAGCGTTAAATGTCTTAAAGGCTTTTGATACAATGCTTGTCTCTTCATAAAGTTCACGAACGGCAGCATCTTTAACAGTTTCCCCACGTTCAATTTTACCACCGGGAAAACCCCATCGACCTGCATCGGGTGGGTTAGCACGGCGTACTAAAAGCACCTTTCCATCTTTAAAAAGTACTCCAATAGTAGCTACTATTGGACGTAGGCTCTGTGGTTCGTATTGTATTATAGGTTCATTACTTAGTATATTAGACATAAAAACTCAATTGAGAATAGGACATAGAGGATAGCTTAATATTCAAGTCCTCACTAGGGAACCGAACCAGTGAAAGCGCCTGACAATCTACCATTAGACTATACCTAAAACATAAAACCTTTAAATGATAACCTATCTATCATTAGACTTTTTTATGTTATTAAATGATAGTAATATCTTGCTATTATCAATGAACATTAATTATTAAGTCTAAATAATAGAGGTGGCGTTATGACTGTTCGTATTTATGTGAGAGCCAGCACTAAGGATCAAGACGCGACCAGAGCATTGTCTGACTTGATTAGCTTTAGCCAAAGCTATGATGATAACCATGTTGAGTACGTAGAGCATTTCAGTGGTACAAAGTTAGATAGACCAGCACTCACTAAGTTACTCAATGATGCTGAGCAAGGCGATATATTGCTTGTTGAGAGTGTAGATAGATTGAGTAGATTGTCTCAGGATGATTTTGCTATCTTAAAGCAGCGCATCAAAGATAAAGGTTTGCGATTGGTAGTGGCTGATCTACCAACTACACATACGGTTAGCGAGGGTATGACAGGCGACATCCTTAGGGTAATTAACAATATGCTGATCGACTTATTAGCAACGATGGCAAAGCTTGATAACGATAAGCGTAGAGAACGTATCAAGCAGGGATTAGCAAACAGTGGATATAAACCTACTGGTAAGAAAGCAAATCTAGCAAAACACAATCGTATTAGAGAATTAGACAGTCAAAATAATATGACAAAAGAGGAAATCGCTAAGGCGGTTGGTGTTGGGGTAGCTACGGTTTATCGTGTCTTAAAACAGGGTTAATAGCTGAAGTATTTTAAACATTAATTTACGTTTCTATAGACGCGATGCTATCAAATATATAATCATTAAGTTGATAGATTTTAATCATGTATCTTGATTCAAAAAAACCCTGTATTTGAGTATTTGAGTATTTGAGTATTTGAGTATTTGAGTATTTGAGTATTTGAGTATTTGAGTATTTGAGTATTTGAGTATCACTTTGCCTTTTTAGCTATGATAGTAATCAGCTGTATCAACTTTGTACGTACTAGCGTTGCAACTGATTTATTTTATATATCGAATGCAGCGACTTTATGCCCATGCTTTGAGCAAATGCTATAAGCTCATTTTTAGCACATATAAGTGGTTCCATTATAGCAGTCTGTTTTGAGTGGTCTGTTAATAGGGTTTTGGGGCTTTTAAGTCGGTTCCGCTAGGGTATACCCTAGGATAATAGGAAATCCATCGCGGATGACAAAACCTGTTTAGCTTTTAAACAATACGGGTTTGTCGATAGTATGTAAGATAAGTTCGAAAAGTGACTAGAGTGTTAGATTATTCATACTGGGTCTGAATTAAAATTTTATTGTGATTAATTTCTGCTCAATGTTATTCATTTGTCGCCATGATGAGTGATGGCGGCTTGTGATTTAGTTAGGAAAAATAATCTTGAGTAATAAGGTACGTTTGTAGCATTTGCAGCAGGGCTTGTTCTAGGCTTCTTTACTTACACTTTCCTGTAAATTCTTTTTTAGTAAATGATCGAATATAAACGGGCCAAAAGGTAAGAGTGAGCCGAGTACGCCCGCAGGTATTGCCCAAAGAGGCATTTTCATTTTGATAGCTGAGCCTATAAGTATTATGATATAGGTAATAAACAATATACCGTGTGCCATACCGATGTATTTCACACCTTCTGGAATGTCCAGCATATATTTTAGTGGCATGGCGATACAGAGCAATAATAAGAAAGAGGTGCCTTCTAGGTAGCCTATAATGGTAAGGCTGAGTCCATCCCAGATTCTGTGTAACTGCCATTTAGATTAAATGCCTGCTTATACGATCATCAAACATAATCATAAA
>NZ_JBEOOZ010000043.1:0-11013 GCF_040309625.1 Psychrobacter sp. 78a-MNA-CIBAN-0178 | reverse complement strand
TTTATGATTATGTTTGATGATCGTATAAGCAGGCATTTAATCTAAATGGCAGTTACACAGAATCTGGGATGGACTCCAACATTACTTCCTTCCTCGCAGAACAACTTAGTATATAGCAAAGATACCTTGGTCAATGTCAACCCCGGTCAATGTATTGCTTATAGAATAATACCGACTAATCGCGCCAATTTGCCCGTCAGCAATTTTGTGATGAGTGACACATTACAAAAAGCTGGAGTGAACAATGCCACTGTCTCCTCAGTATTAGCCGTTCCAACCTATAATTCTGATGACTACGCTACCGATAGTGCCAAGGTAGGCAAAAATGATGTTCCAGTTAAGACCAAAATACTTTCAATTGCAGAAAGAGCTCAACGAGTTTTCTACTTTAATACCAAATACGGTGCGACTAACTCTAACCCTTAACCCTTATTAATCGTATATATAGAGTTTGGATCCTCCTAAACTCTATTTTTCGTATTTGAATCGACTGCCGATCAATCCAAGCTAGGATAGCTTTATCTCAATTCAATTGGATCAACTTCGTTGTCATCGCGCCTTCTACGTAATTTCTTTCTTTGAGCGATCCTTTTGTAGAATAAACTTCCTAACACCTATCGTTATGGCATCTTATTGTCATTACAAACCATAGTAGATGTAGCTCTTTTTATCCTCTAAAGTCTCTTCGAACAAAAATTTTTCTGTAGTATTGATAACACGCCTCATTTTTATCCAAATTTCACCTCCAATCAGGGTATAATTGTGCGACTAAAATATCCATGCTAGGTTATGCATTGATTCACTTATTTCAATTTTAAGGCATCACTATGACTCCCCTTACCGCACTCTCCCCAATTGACGGTCGTTACGCCTCTAAAGCTGACAGCCTACGCCCTTATTTATCTGAATTCGGGCTTATTAAAGCCCGCGTAACGGTTGAGATTCGCTGGTTACAGTCATTGGCAGATAATAGCGCGATTGGTGAGTTGGCGGCGTTTGATACCGATACCAATGCCTTTTTAAACAGCATCGTTGATGGTTTTAGTGAAGCGGATGCGCAAGCGATTAAAGACATCGAAGCGACGACCAATCATGATGTGAAAGCGGTCGAATACTTTATTAAAGATAAGTTTCGCGGGAATCAGCAGTTAGAAGATAGCCTAGAGTTTATTCATTTTGCTTGTACCAGTGAAGATATCAACAATCTATCATATGCATTAATGCTAAAAGACAGCCGCGAAATCGTCGTTGCTAAAATGCAGCAAGTCACAGATAGCATCGTTGATTTGGCGATTACCCATGCTGATCAACCCATGTTGTCACGCACACATGGTCAAACGGCTAGCCCAACGACGCTCGGTAAAGAGATGGCAAACGTCGCTTATCGCTTAGCCCGTCAAATCAAACAAATTGGTGACGTTGAACTGTTGGGCAAAATCAATGGTGCAGTCGGTAACTATAACGCGCACTTCTCAGCTTACCCTGATGTTGATTGGCAAACGCATGCTGAGCAATTCATTAATGAGCGTTTAGAGCTGACCTTTAATCCTTACACCACGCAAATCGAGCCACATGATTACATTGCTGAGTTGTTTGATGTAGTAAGACGCTTCAATACCATCTTGATCGATTTTAACCGTGATATTTGGCAATATATTAGCTTAGGCTATTTCAAGCAGCGCCTAAAAGACGGCGAAGTGGGCTCATCGACGATGCCGCATAAAGTCAATCCAATTGACTTTGAAAATTCTGAAGGTAATCTAGGCGTTGCTAATGCCATGCTTGCTCATTTGGGTGAAAAGCTGCCGATTTCACGTATGCAGCGCGATTTATCAGACTCAACCGTACTACGTAACATCGGTGTTGGTCTGGCACAGAGCATGATTGCGTTTGACGCTTGCTTAAAAGGTGTGAGCAAACTTGAGTTAAATGCACAGCGCTTAAATGACGACCTTAATCAAGCACAAGAAGTATTGGCTGAGCCGATTCAGACAGTGATGCGCCGCTACCGCGTTGAGAACCCTTATGAGAAACTTAAAGCCTTAACTCGTGGTAATGCCATGACTCGCGAAGCGATGCTGACATTCGTTGAAAGTGACGAGTTAGCAGCCGTTAGCGATGCGGATAAAACACGTCTACGTGAACTAACTCCAGCGACCTATATCGGTAATGCAGCTGAGCAAGCACGTACGATTAAAGAGTGGATTGCTAAGCTTTAATCATTAGCTATGAATAATTGCTAATAATTAAAGAAGCGTGCAAATGCATCGAAACTTTAACTCTGTCATTGTCAGTACTGTAGCGGTATTTATCGTCATGGTACTGGCAAGCATTGAGCCTCTAGAGTGGTCAAGCTACCTACTCCATCAATTAGGCACGCTGTTGTTTTTGGCATTAATGCTGTTTGCGTATCGCTACTGGCATATTAGCTCACGCTCCTATGCCCTTGCCTCAATATTCCTCCTCATTCATATCATAGGCGCACGCTATCTATATTCGTATGTGCCTTATGATAACTGGACAGAGCGGCTATTTGGTATAAGCCTAAACGAGTTGTTTGGTTGGCAGCGCAATATGTATGACAGGCTCGTACATTTTAGCTACGGGCTATTGCTGTTCAATGCGATGGTTGAAAGCTCAAAATCTATCTTTAAGATATCATCCATCAAGCTTTTAGTCGCTATCGCCCTCATGATTAATATGTCATCGAGTCTGCTGTACGAGCTACTTGAATGGGGAATTGCAGCGACTTTATCACCAGAAGCGGCAGAGGCTTACAATGGTCAGCAAGGCGATATTTGGGATGCCCACAAAGACATGGCATTAGCGCTCCTCGGTGGGCTGATTGCGGCAGGCATTCTTTTATTTAAGGCTTCTATTCAAACTCGTAGCTTTAACAATAACCGTTAAATAACAGCCTTTTAAAACAGACACAAAACGATTGCTAAAGAATAAGTTAATCGTCCTTTTTGTCGTCATCACTGTCGCCCGGTATGATAGCTTTGCCCACAGCGACGGTACCTTTTACCACGCCCTTGGTGGTTTTATAAGCAACTTTGGCAGGTACGGTCACTATCTTGTGTACACAGGCTTGTAGTAAAAACACGCTAGCGATGATGACAATAAAATGTAATTTTTTCATAAATTTCCTACGATTGATGGGATGCTCTGACAGTAGCCATTAACGTTAATAAGACTGGCAATCAGATAGGCGATAATCATAAACTATTAAAACCTTCCTATAAAGCACTCCTCACGATTAATCTTATAACTCTCTTTGAATCTGGATGTATTAATGACCTCAACTTCCCTTTGTTTACCCGACTCTATTACGCCTGAGCAATTCTTAAATGACTATTGGCAAAAAAAACCATTACTTATCAAGCAAGGTTTACCGCAATTGATTGGAATGTTTGAGCCAGAAGACATGCTTGGCCTAGCACTTGAAGAAGACGCTTCGGCGCGCCTGCTTATCCAAGCTGCAACTAAGCAAAAAGGCCAGCCACAATGGAAGCTTAAGAAAAGCCCATTGGCTGAAACTGATTTTGATAACTTGCCAGAACAATGGACTGTGCTGGTTCAGAATATGGAACAGTGGTCACCTGAGCTTGGGCAATTGTGGCAAGCCTTTGACTTTATTCCGCAGTGGCAACGTGATGATATTATGGTTTCATACGCGCCCAAAGGTGGCTCAGTTGGTAAGCATTATGACGATTATGATGTATTTTTAGCGCAAGGATTTGGGTCTAGACGTTGGCAGCTTGGCAAATTCTGTGATAAAAATACTGAGTTCGTCGCCGATGAGCCGATTCGATTGTTTGATGATATGGGCGAGATTATTTTTGATGAGATATTGGAGGCCGGTGATGTACTCTATGTGCCGCCGAAGCTGTCGCATTTTGGGGTTGCTCAAGATGATTGCTTGACATTCTCTTTTGGCTGTCGTCGTCCAAACTTGATGCAAATCATCGACAGCTTAGCTGATATCGCCACCAACGATAGCGACTTATTCGTCCCAATGCTGTTGCCACAAGCGCTGCAAGCATCAGGTGAATTGCAAGCGAGCAGCATTAGTGCCGTCAAAGATCAGCTATTACAAATGCTACAGTCTGAGCACGGCGACGATATCATTCGTCAAGCAGTGTCTGAAGTCGTGAGCAAGCGCCAGTATGATGCACTGATGCCAGAAGAGACGTTAGATACCGATGAGCTGATACAAGCTCTAGCAGAAGGTGCCACGTTGCAAGCTGACTATAGCAATCGCTTGCTCTATAGCTTGACTAATGATGGCATCACGCTATACGCCAATGGTCAGCGCATTGACGGGCTTGACGAGGCAGCAGGCGCTGTATTGGTGCGTTTGGCAAATGGCGAACACCTAAATAGCCAAGATGTGACGGATATTGATGCAGATGACTTGAGCGAATGGCTAGAGAACGGCTGGGTATGGATCGACGCGGCTGAATAGCTTTTAATGCGATTTTATTAAATTTGGCTTATCCAACCATAAGAAAACCGATACCTGATTGATTCAGATATCGGTTTTTTAATGCATATTACTTTTTAAGTTAGAGTCTTTATTGTGACATCAGACATTACTTAAATCCTTGGCTAAGTACCAAGCTCAAGCAAGCTCGCATTACCACCAATAGCGGTGGTATTAATCGTTCTTACCCGCTCAGTAACAAAGCGATGGAGGTAATCAGGCGTTAGCATCTCTGACATGCCTTCCATATCGGTCACGGCAATCACTTGCGTCAAAATACCATCCGTATTGGCCAGCTCTTGACTGATTGCTTGTACTTCACTGTTATTACCTGCAACAGCAACTTGGGCGAGACGATCAATATATAACAGCGTAATCGTTTGCGAATCATTAGCCACACTTAGCACATCATCGCTAATACCAGTGTCATAAAGTATTTTTGCTGCCTCATCACACATCTCAGCCTGACTAGGACAATGCAATATCACTTCATTGCCCATCAGTAATGCAGCGATTAGCTGTCCAAGTACTGCCATCGCCCGCGCAGACTCACCGCCGATGACCATCGTTTTACCACGACCAGTGACATATAAGTCGTTGGACTCACCTGTTGCACCCGTCATACGCTGTACTTTATCCAGACTGGGCGCGGCGTTCAATAAATGATGGAATAGACGCTTTGCCTTGTTGGCATCACCAGTCAGCAAAGCCAGCTTAGGTATCGCAGCCTCAAGATAAGTGGCGCGATTGACTGCGCTAAGTAATCGCCAAGCTTCACAAACCTGGGCATGATTTTTTTTAAATTCAGTCGCCATGTTGCTGCTCCTTATGCGATTTCTGGTTGAGTAAGTGATTCTGTTTTAGTATTGGTAGCAGTGTTTTGCTTAGTAGCACTTGTTTGCTCAGTAGCGACTGACTCAGAGCTTAGCTGCATGAGACGGGCGACGTAATGTGGACCACCCGCTTTTGGACCCGTGCCCGATAGACCACAGCCACCGAACGGTTGGACGTTTACGACCGCACCGATTTGGTTACGGTTGACATAGGTATTACCGACAAAGGCACGGCGTTCAATATGCTCAACAATATTTTCAATACGGCTGTGAATACCTAACGTTAAGCCAAAGCCAGTAGCATTGATAGCATCGATAAGCTTGTTTAAATCCCGAGCTTGATAACGTAGCACATGTAATATCGGGCCGAAATGCTCACCACCAATCACGTCGATACTTTTGACTTCAATCGCGGTTGGTAACACAAAGGTAGACTGCTCTTGACTCACAACCGAGCTGGCACTCATCGGTGTCTGCGCCAAGATATTCGCCGTTGGCTCAGCAACCATGCGTTCGATATGCGCCTCAAGACCTTGCTTGGCATCATTATCAATGACTGGGCCGACATCGGTAGCTGCATACAGCGGGTTACCCACGACTAGCTCAGCCATATTGCCTTGCAGTAGCTCAATCAACTCATCAGCCACTTCTTCTTGTACACATAGTATGCGACAAGCTGAACAACGCTGACCTGCCGAGCCAAAGGCAGACAGTACGGCATCTCTGACCACTTGTTCAGGCAAGGCTGTCGAATCGACAATCATGGCGTTCTGACCACCTGTCTCAGCGATAAACACGGGCAGCTCCCCGCTGGCTTGCGCATGATCATTTAGACTTTGATTGATACGTTGCGCGGTTTGGGTCGAACCAGTGAAGATGACACCAGATAAATTGTCAGCGGCGGTTAATGCCCCACCCACTTCACCCGCTCCAGTGACAAACTGTAGCGCCTCGACTGGCACCCCAGCTTGATACATCAGCTGCGCACCGAAATGCGCGATTAAGCTGGTTTGCTCAGCAGGTTTTGCGACAACGGTATTACCGGCGGCAAGTGCTGCCACAATCTGACCGGTATAAATAGCCAATGGGAAGTTCCAAGGGCTAATGCATACAAAGGTGCCGCGCGCTTTATACACTTGGCGCGATTGCTTGCCAGATAAATCGGTAAACTCATGCGCTTTTGCGTCTAAGCGTTCTGCTTCATCCGCATAAAAACGGCAGAAATCAACGGCTTCTTTGATCTCATCAATACTGTCTTGCATGGTCTTGCCAGCTTCGACTTGGCACAACGCCATCAGTTCAGCATAGTTTTCTTCGTAGAGATCAGCGGTTTTGCGCAATATTGCCGCACGTTTTGCCGCTGGCACTGCTTGCCACGCGCTTTGTCCGGCTACTGCGGCATCAATGGCTTGACGCGCCAATTCTGCATTGGCGTATTGTACGTCGCCTGCGATAACTTCATGATTCCACGGCGCACGCACTGTATGACTATCAAGCTTCTGAGCTTTACCATCCACTGAAGAGTCATGAATTGCTTGCCCATTGATGATAGGAGACGCGGACCATGTCTTTGTTAAATGACTGTCAATCGCGGCTTTGAATAATAGCCACTGCGACTCTACAAATATATTGGGACCAAAGCTGGCACGGCGATCGCCATAAATCTCTAAAGGTAACGGAATATACGGATTGTTTAACGTATCATTGGCTACTAGCTTGTCATACGGATGTACCGTCAGCTTATCAATCGGATAAGACTTATCTAACAACTGATGCACAAATGAGCTATTCGCGCCATTTTCGAGCAGACGGCGTACTAAATATGGCAGTAAGTCTTTGTGCGCACCAACTGGGGCATAAATACGAACAGGGATCTTGTATGTTTGTAAGATATGGTCATAAAGCGCATCACCCATGCCATGCAAACGCTGAAATTCAAAATCTCTATGCGCACTCATGGTCATCACTGATGCCAGAGTATGAGCATTATGGGTCGCAAACTGCGGCCAAATAAGTCCGCGCAGATGCTCAGACAACAAGAAGCGCGCACAGGCTAAATAAGCGGTGTCCGTGCCTTCTTTACGCGTCCAAACGGGATATCCTGACAAGCCTTTTTGTTGGGCAAGTTTAATCTCTGTATCCCAATAAGCGCCCTTAACCAAGCGTAACGGGATACGATCGCCAACTTCTTTTGCCAAGCGTGCAAGCCAAGCAAAAATAGCAACGGCGCGCTTAGAGTAGCCTTGCACCACTAAACCCAATCCATCCCAACCAGCGGTTAACGGATCCCGATAGAGCGATTCAAACAGCTTTAGAGATATCTCTAGGCGATCGGCTTCCTCGGCATCGATGCTCAAATCCACATCCACTTCGCGTGCCGCTTCGATCAGCAATAAGCAGCGCTGACGCAATAATCCCAACACCTGAGCTTCTTGCGTGGCTTCATAGCGTGGATGTAGTGCCGACAGCTTGATAGAAACTGACGGCTTTGGCATGCCCTCTTGAACTTTGACATTGGCAGTTGCTTTAATCGCATGCAAATAGTCGTTAAAGTATTTTTCGGCGTCTCTATGGGTAATCGCCGCTTCACCCAACATATCGAACGAATAGGTATAGCCTTTATTACGATACGGCTGACTGTTTTTGTTGGCGTCTTCAATCGTCTCACCAAGGACAAACTGATGCCCCATAATACGCATGGCTTTTTGCATCGCCGCCCGAATCATTGGCTCACCCATTCTTTTGGTCATTCGATCCAAAAATCCTGAAGCAGTCGTGCTATTGTCGATACTGACGACACGGCCCGTCATCATCATGCCCCACGTCGAGGCATTGACCATAAAACCATTGTCATCTTTTAAATGCTTTTTCCAGTCCGCCACACTCATCTTGTCACGAATCAACGCATCAGCGGTATAATTGTCTGGCACGCGAATCAAGGCTTCGGCCAAGCTCATCAGCAAAATACCTTCTTGCGTATCAAGGCTGTATTCAAGCAATAACGAATCAACCATTTTGATTGCTTTGCCATCATTGCGCACATATTCAACCAGCTGGCGCGTCTGATTACTAGCCGCCTCACGCTCTTCATCACTGGGTTTAGCAAGTGGTAATAAGTCAGACAACCAACGCTGCTCATCGACACTATACAAAGGTGAGATGCGCGCATACAACTCATCTGCGGACTGATCAATATAGGCTGGCGATAGCATATCGACCGGGTTAAATAAAATCGGCTCTCTCGGGGTAAACTGCTCTACTGGGTTCATACCAACTCCATAACTATCGTCTAAAAACCATGATAAATGGGCCATGAGGAAAACTGATTGCGCAAGCTTACTGCCTATAATCCTACGATATTTAATAGGAATTATTGACTGCGGCTCACAGTAATAATCAAAAGACCAAACGGCGCCATCGTAAAACGAGCAAATCCAGCATAAGCTGGAAACGTTTAAGTAGGTCGTTCGAGTGTTAAACGGGCTACGTTAACAATATAAAGGCAACAACGAACAGCTAAGCGGCATTAGTGCCTTCTTCTTGTCAGTAGTGAAAGGAGTGCGATTGATAGCTCAAGGTCGAACCTTATTAAAATAATAACCATAAGTTATCACGCTAATGAGCCCAAATCCGTCATCTTATACGGCGCTAATTCACTGTAAGAAAAACCTCTACGGCGTTGATTGAGGTGATGCGCTTAACCCAGCTATGGTATCATGAAAAAAAATTTCGAACTAACGATATTTAGGATTTAAGTCAATAATTATATCTTTTAAAAACAATTAGTTATCTATAATTTATTGGTAATGACGCTTTAGTTATAATTTTTTGTTTACTATTGGTTATTAATTGTTTTTTGAGTCGAATATTTTCCGCTAATTATGACCAATGACTTTCTTTCAAACGTAAAAAAACCCTCCTTATTACTCACTAATAAAGAGGGTTAAAATTCAAAATACTAATAAGGTTAAAAAACCAATAACCCTATTATTGGCAATGTCATACCATCAGACATTTATAACAATACTAACTTTGCCAAAAGAATCGCTGTCAAAACCCATACAGGAATTGTAATTTCAGAGAATTTACCCGTCATCAACTTCACCGCGGTAAAGGTAATAAAACCAAGCGCGATACCATCAGCGATAGAATATGTCAGCGGCGTTAATAGCAATACAACTGCGACTGGTGCGGCTTCGGTCAAATCTTCCCAATTGATGTCTTTTAGCGTGAACAACATCAATACCGACACATAGAATATCGCCCCTGCCGTGGCATAAGCAGGAATCATACCGGCTAATGGTGCAAAGAAAATACTGAGCAAAAACAGCACACCGACAGTCACTGCCATCAGACCCGTACGACCACCTGAAGCAACTCCTGACGCACTTTCAATATAACTGGTCGTTGAAGAAGTACCTAGCATGGCACCAGCAACCGTAGCGGTTGAATCAGCCAATAAGGCTTTGTCCATATTAGGGATGTTGCCGTCTTTATCGATAAGCCCTGCTTTATTGGCAATACCAACCAAGCTGCCCGCTGTATCAAACAAATCAACGAATAAGAAAGCAAAAATAACGCTGATCATACCAATATCAAACGCGCCCGCGATATCAAGCTGTAGGAACGTTGGGGCAATGGGTGGCGGTGCCGACATGATACCAGTGAATTGCGTATGCCCCGTCACCAAACTAACCAAAGTGATGAACAATATACCAATGGTAACCGCGCCTGGGACTTTTTTATAGACCAGACCAATAATGATGAAAAAGCCTAAGGCCGCCATCATGGGTGGAAATGAAGTCATGTCCCCAAGCATCACTAACGTCGCATCACGTCCAACGATGATGCCGGAGCTTTGCAGAGCAATAAACGCCAAAAATGCACCGATACCGGCAACGATACCTTGCTTCAGACTGGTAGGGATGGCATTAATAATCCATTCGCGTATCTTAAATAAGCTCAAAAGGATAAACAAACACCCTGATAAGAATACTGCTCCTAATGCGGTCTGCCACGCATAGCCCATGCCCAGCACTACACCGTAGGTAAAAAAGGCATTTAAGCCCATACCTGGCGCCAATGCCACCGGCAGTCTGGCATAAATACCCATGATAAAGCAGCCTATTGCCGCTGCCAAACAAGTAGCAACGAACACCGCACCTTTGTCCATACCCGCTTCTGCTAATACATTGGGGTTTACAAAGATGATGTAAGCCATCGTCAAAAAGGTCGTAATACCGGCTAGGATTTCCGTTTTGACCGTGGTGTTTTCACCGTTGATCCCAAAATAGCGTTCAATTGCATTCATAAGTGTCGCGCCCAGCTTGCTAGTGAAAGAACAAATTTAGTGGCGCCTAAAATAAAGATGACGTCAGCAAGCAAGTTGCGACGTCATAATCAAAAGGCAGCGGTAACAAAGAGCAATATTTTAGAGAAATTGAGCTACAAATTCAATCATTACCCGTGCCTTACGCGTTTAAAACGAAAATAAGACTGTACTGTCATTCTATTATTGGATAATAGTCGTGTTATAGAATAATCTAGCCTGCAAACCTACCTTATATCGATAAAAATCATAACTCTATCAATAAAACGCTTTTTTTTCGCTTTAAGCTTTCTTGGATTCAACATTGAAGTGCAACGCACCCGAAGCTAGATTTTACCTCAAGAGGCGTTCTAAACCCTAGCACC
>NZ_JBEOOZ010000042.1:0-12157 GCF_040309625.1 Psychrobacter sp. 78a-MNA-CIBAN-0178 | reverse complement strand
ATGAACAGCTTCGATGACATCAAAGACTTCCAAAAGCAGCTCATGCAATCGTTTATTGATACCGCCCTAGAAGCTGAGATGGAAGACCATCTTGGCTACCCTAAGCATGAGAAAGCAGATAAGCCAAATAAACGCAATGGGCATACTAAAAAGACCGTCCGCAGTGACACAGGCGATCTTGAGATATCCACCCCAAGAGACCGTGATGGCGACTTTGAACCTGCTTTAGTACGTAAGCATCAAACCCGTATTAGCGGCCTTGATGACAAGATCATATTCCTTTACGCCAAGGGTCAAACCACCACTGAGATTGTAGAGAGTATCAAAGAGCTCTACGATGTCGACATCTCAAGCACCCTGGTTTCAAGAGTCACTGACAACATCTTAGAGGACATCACCGCTTGGCAGAACCGGCCATTGAGCAGTGTTTATCCTATCGTCTATTTGGACTGCATCGTCGTGAAGATACGTCAAGACAAGCAGATCATCAACAAAGCCATTTACTTAGCGCTAGGTGTTGCTCTTAACGGTAAAAAAGAGCTGCTTGGTATGTGGTTATCAGAGAATGAAGGCGCTAAGTTCTGGCTAGGGGTTCTCACTGAACTACAAAACCGCGGGGTGCAAGATATCCTCATTGCTTGTGTCGACGGCTTAAAGGGCTTCCCTGATGCCATTAACACCGTTTATCCCAACGCTCAGGTTCAGCTGTGTATCGTGCATATGGTGCGTTACTCCATGAAGTTTGTACCATGGACGGATAAAAAGGCCGTAGCGGCTGATTTAAAGGCCATCTACGGCGCTGATACGCTTGAGATGGCAGAGGCTAACCTTGAGCACTTTGATGAGACTTGGGGCACAGAGTACCCGCATGTGGTCAAGTCTTGGCGCAATAACTGGGAGGGCTTAACGGTGTTCTTTAATTACCCTAAAGACATCAGAAAAGCCATCTATACCACCAATGCTATTGAGTCACTGAACAGTGTGATTCGGACGGCGGTGAATAAGCGTAAGGTGTTCCCCTCTGATCAGGCAGCATTCAAAGTGGTGTACTTAGCCACCCAGCAGGCATCCAAAAAGTGGTCGATGCCCATCCGTAACTGGACGTCTGCTTTAAATCGCTTTATGATTATGTTTGATGATCGTATTAGTAAGCACTTAATCTAAATGGCAGTTACACAGAATTCGGGATGGGCTCCCCTATCAGTAATTGATTGGGGCTTTTGGTTACACTATATTTCGCTGTTTTTATTTTTCTGGTCCACCAAAGTAAATACCTTTACTTTTATTAGCATCTGTACCGAGGACAATTAACTCACCATCTTCATTTATTAATGCTACTCCAGTTAAAGTCTCCGATGGAGCTGAGCAATTAGCTGCACCAAACGTGACAGTGGTGTCAAAGTATCTTTGTGAACTAGACAGAGTAAGCTTACCTTTCATTTCACAATTATAATCATCTATACCTGTAAAACTACCATTTTTACCAAATTCAATGGTCACCTCTCCGCCCTCAGGATCACCTGTGATATAAGCATCTCCGAAGAATTTTTTATTATTTTTTACATCAGATAGCTTCTGTTTTCTAGCGGATAATGCTTCGTTATAGTCTACCTTGTAAGTTGTAGACCTTACAGGTACATCAAATATTTGCCCTTTGAGCACTTTTGAAGTTTTGTAATCACCTGTGACAGTCATATCAAAAGCATTTCTGTAATAATATGAGTAGTTTTTCCCTTTGACGCTAAACTCACCATTATTTCCAATTATATTTTCGTTCGTATTAACGAATCCTAAAACATCACCATCTGAATCATTGTCAGAATAAATAACCCAAAGTCTCTTTTTATCATCTACCAAACCTTCTGCTATCTCGTTTTGTCCAGTGACACCATCATAAATACCTGATACCAATTCATATACAGCTTCATTTGGCTTATCATCTGGTACAGCAGGCGGTTCCACTGTATCAGTAGGCGGCTTGGGGGGGTTTAGGAACATTGGGAGTAGTAGAAGTATTCGGTGGTGAGGGTATGCCAGGTTTAACCCCAGGTCTAGAATCATCGCTTCCACAACCAAAAAGGCTTATGCTTATTGAAACCAATAATATTGTTTTTTTCACTCTAGCTGCCCTCAAAATATATTAATTAATTATAAAAAAGAAGAGAATAAACATTATTTGACTGGCAAGCAACATTAAAGTAAGTTATTTTCACAACAATAATATAACCATTAGTTATTAATCATTTTAAACATAAAAAAAGCCCCAATCATTACTGATTGGGGCTTTTCGAATTTGGCGGAGACGGAGAGATTCGAACTCTCGAAGGGCTATGAACCCTTGTCGGTTTTCAAGACCGGTGCATTCAACCGCTCTGCCACGTCTCCATTTGTGCATCATTATAGCGATATGAAATAAGAATGCAAGCGGTTCATATTAAAAAAATGAAATTAATTTGAAGATGTTTTTAAATCAATGACTTATCATTTGTCCTAAGCTCTTTATTCAGCTATTTACTCGAAGCTAAATGCAAGCACATATCTAGCAGCCTGTTGGCATAGCCCCATTCGTTGTCGTACCACGCAAAAACCTTATACTGCTCGCCCACTTGCATCAACTGCTGACCATCAATGATGAGCGACTCAGGCTGATGTATAAAGTCACTTGATACCAATGGCTCATCGGTATAGGTCATGATATCGAGCAAACGACCTTTGCTTGCCGCTTTAAGCACGTCTCGAACTGCTTCTATACTGACATCAGGGATATCAAAGACAAAAGTGACATCAATAGCGGCCACATCAATGGTTGGCACTCTGATTGAGTGGCCGTTTATCTTGCCGACCATCGCTGGCAATACGCGCTCAGTGGCCGCGATACTGCTGGAAGTCGTAGGAATAATATTGTGGCCAGAGGCTCGCGCGCGCCTTGGGTCTCGATGCGCTTGATCGAGCACGGTCTGATCAGCGGTGACGGCATGAATCTCAGTCATCATCGCTGACTTAACGCCGAACACTTTATCAAGGGTAGCAATCAGCGGCACCAATGCCTGCGTGGTACAAGAAACGCTCGATATAATCGGCAGCTCACGCGTGAGCTCATCGGTATTGACGCCCATAACGATACAAGCATCAACATCATCAAAGGGCGCTGCGCCGATGATGACTTGCTGAGCGCCCGCCTCAATATGCAGCTTCGCTTGCTCATAAGAGCGAAAGTGCCCTGTACATTCTAGCACTACATCCACGCCTAACTCCTGCCACGGTAGGTTTTTTGGATCGGGCTCTGAGAGCATCTTAATACAGTACGTTAAATTGTTCTTCGTCAGACACAGCTGAGTGTCGTTATTAATAATGGTGCTGCTATCATCTTTACTAGCATTGACGTCACTCATCACAAGATCAGCGCTAACACCCAATCTGGTTAGACGACCATGGGTACTATCGAATTTTAGCAAATGCAGCAGAATATCAGGCGGTGCCAAATCATTAATTGCCACCACATGAATGGCTCGGCCTAACACCTCAAAGCGCTCTATCAATGCACGCAGCACATTGCGCCCTATACGACCAAAACCATTGATAGCGACCCTCAGTGGCTGTGTGTGCTCGCCAGTGGCATGAAACGTCGCTGCTACTGCGTCAGACGTCAATTGATAGGTGGCGCTAGAAAAATTAGGCGTAACATCAGACATAAAAGGGTATCGCTATAAAGGAAGGTATATAAGTTAAGCGCTGCACATTCAATGCTCTAGAAAAACCAACATATTCATACGTATGATGATTGGTTTTAATATATGACTTAATAAATAAATGACTTAATAAATAAATGGCTGAATCAATAAATGGCTGAATCAATAAATTGTTTAATAACTTGAATATTGGCTAATTGCTCGCTATGGCGTGATAAAAATCAGAGCCAAACGAATGGTATTGTAATCGATGCTTTGCTTAAGATGGTCAAAGATTGGGCGCAGCTTAATGCTGCCATCATCATTAAAGTCGTTTGGATTGTTAGCGACTTTAATCGCCACATAAGCGTTGCCTACTGCTGTCATCACCTCATCATCTGGACGTAAATGATCACAGGCGAGGCTTGGGTCTTGCGACTTCAATTCACCAATATGACGCATAATGGTCGACTGTGACAGCTGACGCGCTTGCGATATTTCTGCAATCGACAAGCTCTCTTCTAACAACACCCTTGTTGCTAGTAAGGTGCTATCAGACTTATCAGAAACCTGGTTGCCCAGTTTTTGTTTTTTATCGAGCTGCGCCTGCTGTTGCTCGCGGCGTTTTTTCTGCAAATTGGCATACGCATCAATCACCGACTTGCTCAAGGTACCGCCTGACTTTAGAATGAATTTCTCGTGCGCCTGCGTCATGCTCTCCTCATCGAGCATCGCATAATTGGCATCAGCCTCATCAGACAATACCAAAAAGCGTTTATCCGCGCCGCGTGCGAGCGGATCAAGCTGCAAGCTCATGTCATTCATACCAAGCAGCTGTAAACCTGCTAATGACTTTAGCCGTGATAATGCCACATAACCTTGTCCTAGCTCAAAGGTGCGCGATAAATCAATCTCTGCCGCATCAAGGGTCATACCTTGTGATTTATGAATGGTAATCGCCCAAGCTAAGCATAATGGCACTTGCTCATAGCTTGCCAGTATATCGCCAGTTTCATCTTCGATTATCCATTCTTCAGGCTCAGCAATGACTTCACGGCCAGAATTCAGCCTAACCACAGGCATTTTTTGTGTGGTTGGTTTTTTTGTTTTTTCTTTGTCTTTTTTTGCGGTGCCTTTTTTATGGATAGCCGTCTCTTCATCATTATCGGCAGTATTATCTGTATCCACATCGATGTCGTCACTTGCAATCAATGCATCACTATTGTCTTTGCTGTCATCGACCTTGACGGCTGCAAAGCCTATCAGTTCACCCATGGTGCCGTTGGACACACCAAGCTCAGTGTTGTTTTTGATAAACATCACCTTGGCACCAACTTTGAGAATCAGCTCATCTTGAGTACGTACCGTCTTTTTGAGTGTCTCAACCAGCTTGCTATCACCAGTCGCCGTGGCTGCAAAACGCATCATCTCGCCATCTAACGCAGCTAGCTCTTTGTCATTGATTTTATTGACGTTGAGATTATGGGTATAAAGACGGGTACGTTTGATATCGACGTTTTGATCAAAGGTGGCCTCGAGCGCCGCAATCGCTTCAAAGGTCACTTCTTGCCTGCGAATTTGATTGAGAATATCATCCAAATCAAGACCGCCATTAGCCGCCTCACTGACTTGCCGATGCTGCTCAGACAGATAGCAAATATGAAACTTAGCATCGAGCCAAGCTTCAGACATAAAGGCAAATTTTTCACGGTTGGTTTCACCCTTGCTGCCAATCGGTGGCAGCTGGAAGAAGTCCCCAGCAACGACAACCTGAATACCACCAAACGCTGCATCATTTTTGCGTACATGCTTAAGCACTTGGCTGACCAAATTAATCTGCTTGGCGTGCAGCATCGATATCTCATCGATAATCAATACCGCAGTATCTTTTAATCTATCTGCCAAAAACTGCTTGCGCGATAGATTGCTTAAATCACGATCAGTCAGCTCATCCTTGATACCAATGCCCGACCAACTATGAATGGTCGTACCGTTCATGTGCGTGGCAGCAATCCCAGTACTGGCAGTGACCGCCACTGGCACACGGCGTGCGCGTAGATAATCGATGTATTGATTGAGTGTATAGGTCTTACCTGAACCTGCTGAGCCAGTCAAAAAGACATTTTGACCTGTTTTTAGGATATCAAGAGCAGAAGATTGACGCATATATTCAAACCAACCAATAACTTAGAAGAAAAAGAAAAGAGAGCAGCCATCAGCAATTTTATAAATGCCGTAGCCTAAAATATTGGCAATAATTATAACAGCTACATCCACTTTACGAACCCTTTTAACTGACACATTTTCCATAACTAAATTTTATGAGTTAATTCATTAGCTATTATTAAATGTGAGTATAAATCTGCTCAAAATTTGAGTAGTATGAAGTGAGAACTTGATCAGGAAGATTCGGTGGCGATGAGATAAGCATTTATTTTACACGATGATGTAATAAATAATTGCTTATATATGACTTGCCTCATACATAAAACAACAAGGAGCAGTTAATGTTATATCCCTATCCAAACACAGAAAAAAGCCAAGTCCAATTCCGCGAAAAATATGACAACTTTATCAATGGTGAATGGGTTGCACCTGTTGATGGGGAATACTTTGACAACACCAGTCCCATAGATGGCAAAGTCATTTGCCAAGTTGCCCGCTCAAAAGAAGCTGACATCGAAAAAGCCCTAGATGCGGCTCACGCTGCCAAAGATGCGTGGGGCAAAACCAGCGTGACAGAACGCGCCAATATCCTCCTCAAAATCGCTGACAAAATGGAAGCCAATCTTGAGTCTATCGCCATTGCTGAATGTTATGAAAACGGCAAACCGGTGCGTGAGACACTCGCAGCAGACATCCCGCTAGCCGTTGACCATTTCCGTTATTTCGCCAGTGCCATTCGCGCTCAAGAAGGCGGCATCAGCCAAATCGATGACGATACCGTTGCCTATCATTTCCATGAGCCACTAGGCGTTGTTGGTCAGATTATCCCTTGGAACTTCCCTATCCTAATGGCCGTGTGGAAACTGGCTCCTGCGCTTGCTGCGGGTAACTGTGTGGTTCTCAAACCTGCTGAGCAAACCCCTGCCTCTATTCTCTATATGTTAGAGATTATCGGTGCGGCTGACCTGTTACCTAAAGGCGTACTAAACGTCATTAATGGCTTTGGTGTCGAAGCTGGTAAGCCGTTAGCTTCTAACCCTCGTATCAATAAAGTGGCCTTTACGGGTGAGACCACAACCGGTCGCCTCATCATGCAGTATGCCAGTGAAAACATCATTCCTGTGACCTTGGAGCTGGGCGGTAAGAGTCCAAACATCTTCTTCGCTGATATCATGGATGAAGACGATGACTTCTTGGACAAAGCGGTTGAAGGCCTAGTGATGTTTGCGCTGAACCAAGGTGAAGTCTGTACCTGCCCATCACGTGCACTGGTACATGAGAGTATCTATGATGAATTTATCAAACGCTGTATCGCCCGTGTTGAAGCCATCAAAATGGGCAATCCATTAGATACGGAGACGATGATTGGGGCACAAGCAAGCTCAGATCAATTAGAGAAGATCCTATCTTATCTAGATATCGGTAAACAAGAAGGCGCTAAAGTATTGGTCGGTGGCGAGAGAGCCACACACGACGGTGATCTGGGTGATGGCTATTACGTGCAGCCGACTATCTTTGAGGGCACTAATGACATGCGCGTGTTCCAAGAGGAAATCTTTGGACCGGTGCTTGCGGTAACGACTTTTAAAGATGACGAAGATGCGATGAGAATTGCCAACGATACGTTATATGGTCTGGGTGCTGGTATTTGGACGCGTAGTGTACATAAGGCATATCGCTTCGGACGTGGTATTCAGGCGGGTCGCGTATGGACGAACTGCTATCACATCTATCCGTCGCATTCTGCATTCGGTGGTTATAAACAGTCTGGTATCGGCCGTGAAAACCATTTGATGATGCTTGATCATTATCAACAAACCAAGAACATGCTGGTGTCTTACGATCCTAAAAAAATGGGGTTCTTTTAAGCCCCAGTTCGAAGCACTTTGCAATCGAGGTTGCAAAGTGTGTTAGGTACATTCACAGATTATTTTTATGCAGAAAATCTAACAAGGAAGAACTATATGAGCAATAAGATGAAAGCCGCCGTATTACATGAGTTTAATCAACCATTACAGATCGAAGAAGTTGATATTCCAACGCCAGGCGCGGGTGAAATCGTTGTCAAGATGCAAGCCTCCGGTGTCTGTCATACCGACTTGCATGCCATTGAAGGCGATTGGCCCGTCAAACCAAGTCCGCCATTTATCCCTGGACATGAAGGCGTTGGCCTGATTACTGCCGTTGGCGCAGGTGTGACCCATGTAAAAGAAGGCGACCGCGTTGGTGTGCCTTGGCTCTACTCTGCTTGTGGTCACTGTACCCATTGTTTAGGCGGCTGGGAAACCTTATGCGAGCGTCAACAAAACGCAGGCTATTCAGTCAATGGTAGCTTTTCAGAATACGTACTGGCCAATGCCAACTACGTCGGTATCATCCCTGAAAGTGTTGACTCGATAGAAATTGCACCCGTTTTATGCGCAGGCGTCACCGTGTACAAAGGTCTAAAAATGACCGATACCAAGCCTGGTGATTGGGTCGTTATTTCTGGTATCGGTGGTCTTGGTCATATGGCAGTACAATACGCCATTGCCATGGGACTCAACGTTGCGGCAGTCGATATCGATGACGAAAAGCTCGCATTTGCCAAAAAACTAGGCGCGACCATTACCGTTAATGCAAAAAATACCGATCCTGGCGAGTATCTAAAAGAAGAAATTGGCGGTGCCCATGGTGTGCTAGTAACAGCCGTATCTGCTATCGCGTTCGATCAAGCGTTAAGCATGGTTCGACGTGGTGGCACGGTGGTCTTTAACGGCTTACCAACCGGTGACTTCCCTGTCTCTATTTTTGATACGGTGCTCAACGGTATTACCATTCGTGGCTCCATCGTTGGTACGCGACTCGACTTACAAGAGTCGCTGGACATGGCAGCAGCAGGCAAGGTAAAAGCCACCGTTACCGCGGAGCCGTTAGAGAACATCAACGATATCTTTGAGCGTATGCGTAACGGCAAAATCGAAGGTCGCATTGTGATTGACTACAGTATGTAGTTATAGTTTATTCAGTTTAAAAGAGAGACAAGGCAACCGAGCGCAGATGTATATGTGATACCTCAAGTGAGGTTAACGCTGTAACTCTTTTATAGAGGATTGACTATATTGCTTGTGAGATTTTGATATTGTCTTAATGCTTCACACATTTAATCACAAACCATCAGTCGTATCGTTTTCATTCACATGCTATAAGTGATGTGAGTGAAAACGATACGGCTTTTTATATTCTCGCCCAATATGGGTATGAGGTTTATGCTTAATAAGACTCCTATACTTAATAAGACACTCGTACTTAATGAGACGTCTTCTACAATCATATTTTAATGATAAGGAAATCATTATGAACGTTACAGCGACAGAATCCTGCGTAGACTTGATTGAGCTACTTAAATCCAAGCACGGTGAACTGATGTTTCATCAGTCTGGTGGCTGCTGCGATGGTAGCTCGCCTATGTGTTACCCGCTAGGTGAGTTTAAGGTAGGCGGCCAAGATGTATTGGTCGGTGAGATTGCTGGTTGTCCATTTTATATGGGCAAAGCGCAGCACAAATTATGGCAAAATACGGATTTGACCATTGACGTGGTGGACGGGCGTGGCGCCAGTTTTTCGTTAGAAATACCAGAAGGTAAGCGCTTTATCGTACGTTCAAAAGTTTGCTCAATATAAATATGCTAATCGATAACACGCCCTAGGTAACATCACAGAACTTATCAATAGGCTCCTAGTGATAGTCTATTTTCTCTATCTACACGCTCTAGTCATTTTTATTTTATTATTCTGGCAAAATAATAGATACTGTAAAGCATAGCTTACTTTGAAAAGCTCGTTTTGATTGGCATGGATGCTATAAGGAAGATAAAATGGAACTTGATAAAACGTTTGATTACGTCATCGTGGGCGGTGGCTCTGCAGGCTGTGTGCTTGCCAGTCGGCTGACAGAAAATCCAGACATCAGTGTCTGTTTATTAGAATATGGTGGTGAAGGCAAGGACCTCGCAGTTCGTGTGCCTGCTGGGCTGATTTTGATGGTACCAGGTAAGCCATTAAAGTTAAATAACTGGTGCTTTCACACTACCCCTCAAACTCATCTCAATAATCGACGCGGCTTCCAACCACGTGGGCAATGCTTAGGTGGATCATCCGCTATCAACGCCATGATTTATACCCGTGGTAGTGCGCTAGACTATGAACGCTGGGTTGAGCAAGGTTGTAAAGGTTGGGGGTTTGAAGATGTACTGCCCTACTTTATCAAAGCAGAAAACAATGTACACGGTGCCGATAAACTACACGGTGACAGCGGACCGCTGCATGTTAGTGACTTACTCAGTCCGCGCGATATCTCCAAAGCATTTGTAGAAGCGGCCGTTGCCAATGGTCTTGATCACAACTCAGATTTTAATGGTGAAAAGCAAGACGGCGCAGGATTGTATCAAGTCACCCACTTCCATGGAGAAAAGCAAGGGCAACGCTGCTCTGCCGCAGCCGCCTATCTACATCCCGTTCAAAATCGTTCGAATTTGACCGTCATTACCCATGCGCAAGCCAACCGTGTCATTATTGAAAACCATCAAGCTGTTGGCGTGGCGTACGAAAAAGACGGTGTCGAGCATCGCGTGATGGCACACCAAGAGGTTATACTATCAGGCGGTGCTTTTGGCTCACCTAAAGTCTTAATGTTATCAGGCATTGGTCCTGCTGAGCATTTGCAGGCGCACGGTATTGAGGTCGTGGTCGATGCCCCTGAAGTCGGTG
Source organism: Psychrobacter sp. 78a-MNA-CIBAN-0178 (assembly GCF_040309625.1). Lineage (NCBI taxonomy): Bacteria > Pseudomonadati > Pseudomonadota > Gammaproteobacteria > Moraxellales > Moraxellaceae > Psychrobacter > Psychrobacter sp. 78a-MNA-CIBAN-0178. The sequence goes on along the minus strand of NZ_JBEOOZ010000042.1, from coordinate 1,574 downwards.
GCAATCTACAAGATCATCTGGATGTAGTTTTTGATTATGAAGTGAATACCAAAGATGTCATTGGGGTTGGCTTGGCGACTATTTCGACCTTAACCAAGAGCATACGCCAATGGAGAAAGGATGGCACTGGCCTATTGTCTACTAACTATGCAGAAGCGGGCGCGTTCTTTAGCGTCGGTGATGATCCAAAAGAATGGCCAAATACCCAATTGCACTTTGTGATCTCGCGCGTGATTAACCATGGCCGTGATATCAAACGTGGCTTCGCTGTCTCTTGTCACACCTGCTACCTACGTCCTGAGAGTCGCGGTACGGTCAGGCTGGACTCTGCCAATCCCTCAGATGCGGTATTGATTGATCCAAACTATCTATCACACCCTAAAGATGTAGAGTACATGGTAGCAGGCGCTGAGCGTACGCGCGCCATCATGCAAGAATCTCCAATGGCCGAATATATTACCGAAGACTACCCTGCCCCCTATATCGAAAAAGATGGCATGCTTGGCTATATTCGCAATAAGTCAGATACCATTTACCATCCGGTGGGCACTTGCCGCATGGGGTCAGATGATAACTCCGTAGTCGATTTAGAATTAAAAGTGCGCGGCGTCAGCGGATTACGCGTGATTGATGCGTCGGTCATGCCAACGTTGATTAGCGCCAATACCAATGCACCAACGATTATGATTGCTGAAAAAATGGCCGACCTTATTAAAGCCAACCATCATCATATTGAGCTAGCCGCGTCATAAAATACGTTAGGATGGAATGGGGTAAGCAGCTTATTGTGGCTGCTTTTCTTTAACAAGCTTATCTATTCAAAACTTGATATTCAATCAAATGAGAATAAGCTGATGGTATAAAAATGTGGCTCATATTTTTTCGTTGCTATCTTTAGAACTTATTTAGGCAATTTTATATTAGCAGCCTATGTTCTGGTTTTTAGAATACTGAAAAAAATCGACAAGCGACGTTAGTTTACTGAATTCAGTAACGACTAATAAATTCGGCAATAAAGATATTAAAACGGTACATTTTCTATCAAAATTATCTTAGAGATGCCTTGCATTAGCAGTGTTTAACAGAGTATATTTAAACGACTTATTTATATCAGTATTTTTTGCAAACCTGACTGACGGTTTATAGAACCTGATGCATTTTTTATTTGCTTATCAACAATACGATATAAACAATTGCTTTAAAGGGAATTAAAAGGACGTCAAGCATATTTATGGTTCGCAAACGAACTTATAAAGATGCTTGGCAACTAATTATAATTACATAGGATGTAATAATGCAAAAATCACTTTTCAAATTGACCCTGTTGGCGACGGTTATCTTAGGTATCAGCGCCTGTAGCGGCGACAACAAAACCACTGACGGAACTGCCGCCAGCTCAGACGCTAAAGCCGCGAAAACCCTACTTTATTGTTCAGAAGGCAGCCCTGCTGGCTTTGATCCCGCACAGTACACCGCAGGTACTGATTTTGATGCGAGCGCCTATCCTATCTATAATGGCTTGGTGGAATTCAAAAGAGATGGCACTGAGATTCAGCCAGCCTTAGCCGAAAGCT
>NZ_JBEOOZ010000041.1:0-14030 GCF_040309625.1 Psychrobacter sp. 78a-MNA-CIBAN-0178 | reverse complement strand
AAGGTGCTAGGGTTTAGAACGCCTCTTGAGGTAAAATCTAGCTTCGGGTGCGTTGCACTTCAATGTTGAATCCAAGAAACATAAAATCAACTTAAATCAAAACATCGTTAAGTGAGTGCGTTATGCAAGCTGTACAAGTTAAAGTCTTAAACCCTAAAATCACCGAAGACAAAGCGTTTTCTCTTCCTACTCGCGCCACTGATGGCAGTGCCGGCATTGATTTACGCGCTTGTATCGATGAACCTTTGACGATTAAAGCGGGTGCAACGCATTTAATAGGTACAGGTCTTGCCGTTTATATTCAAGACCCTAATTATGCCGGAATGATTTTGCCGCGCTCAGGTCTAGGTCACAAGCACGGTATCGTCTTGGGTAATTTGGTCGGCTTGATTGATGCGGATTATCAAGGTGAGCTGATGGTTAGCATTTGGAATCGCAGCAACGAAGACTTTGTGCTCAATCCAGCAGAGCGTATGGCGCAATATGTCGTCGTACCCGTTGCCCGTCCTGAGTTTGAAGTGGTGTCTGAATTTAGTGACGAAAGCGCGCGCGGTGCGGGTGGTTTTGGACATTCTGGTCGTCAGTAGCATTGAATATAAGCATTAAGCATTATTGGATTTTCATTTAGCATCAATCGCAGCAATAAAAATAATCAGCGATTTTTTGTTTCACCACTAGCCCATTTATTACGACTATAAGGAGAGTAAGCGATGCCGTCTTTTGCTGCGCAGCACTCCTTATTTCGTGCTTATGATATTCGCGGCGACGAGCAGTACTTTACGCCAGATTTTATAAAGGCTTTGGGCAGCGCCTTTGTACGACTTTATAAAAGCTACCATGCTGCCAAACATGGCAAGCTCATTGCTAATGGCGATACTGCTAACAGCGATATTTGTAAAAGCCATGCTAAACCGCATCATACACCAAAAGAAACCACGGTCATCATCGGCTATGATGTACGCTGCGATAGCGATAGCATGGCTCAGGCATTAGCGGCCAGCCTGCAAGAGCAAGGCCTGCAAGTGATTAATTTAGGCTTGGTCACTACACCGATGATGGCATTTTGGACTGAGCAATACGACGGTCATGGCATCATGGTCACCGCCAGTCACTCTGCCAAAGGCATTTTGGGTATCAAGTGGCTGGTTGGCAACGCCTCTCCTAGTGCCGAAGATATTCAGTTGCTTTATCAAGATTTGACAGCGTTTGCGGCTAACCAACGCAACAATCAAAATGACAATAACAGTGACAATGGCAATGACAGCCCTAAACTCTCAAATGCATGCCACAGTGATGACGCTACAGCACCGTCGATATTATCCGTTATAGGCTTGCCCACTGATATTGTGGCAGCGCCTTATATTGATGCCATTGCCGATGTATTTATCAATATTTATCCCGATCAAAGCCTATCTGCTAGCAACAAACGAACCTTTAAAAAACTTGATCTAACCATCGTTATTGATTGTATGCATGGGGCGACCAGTAGAATCGCCCTACCGTTATTCACGACCTTCTGTCAGCGCGTTATCATCATCAATGACACGCCTGATGGTAGCTTTCCTATGGGCAACCCTGACCCTACTGAGCCGAATCGATTGGCCGAACTGCAACAAACCGTCATCGTAAATACTGCCGATATTGGTCTGGCATTCGATGGCGATGGCGATCGATTAATGATTGTCGACAACAGCGGTAAAGTGATTATGCCTGACCATCTACTGTATTTGCTCGCCTCAGTTGCCATTAGCGAGCGTCCAGAACCGTGGCAGGCTGATACCGTGAGCCCGCAAGTACTGTTTGATATTAAATGCTCACACCATCTGCCTATGCTCTTAAGCGACTTGGGGGCGACTCCCATTCTAAGCAAAACCGGCAGTAGCTTAATGCGGCAACAGCTGCGGGTCGATGACAGTCAAATCCTATTCGCAGGCGAGTTATCTGGACATTTTATTTTTAACGACGGTTATTTTACTGCTTATGATGATGCGATGTACGCCGGCTTACGGCTGCTGCATTGGCTGGTATATACAGCGGCGCTTGCTGATAACGCATCAGCCGCCGTTGGTCTATGGGGCGAAGCCATTGAGACCTCCCGCCCTCCTCGGTTGACTGATATCACCCGTCAATTACCGACGTTGGTCAGTACAGCGGATCATTATTTACCTTTACCCAATAGCGCGTCTCTACAATGCCCAATCGTGCAACAGTTAGCAGAATTTTGTTATTATCTACAACGTTTGGTTACGCCGCCTTTTGATGACGTCGACAATACCTTGGCTGCGGCTCATGGCTCATCATCATGCTCTTGTGTGTCGAGTGTCGAGCATACGACCTTAGCCCAAGCCAAGCAATTGTTACCGAGTGGCACTCGGCTGACCTGTATTGATGGCGTACGCTTAGATTTCGCTCATGGTTTTGGCGTATTGCGCCAATCAAACACCAGTCATCATTTGACCGTGCGCTTTGCTGGCGACAGCTTAGCGGATTTAAAAGACATACAAGCACGCTTCGTCGCGCTCTGCCGTCCCTTTGATAAAAATTTGGCAGCGCAGATTGCAGACCTTATTTCTGAATAACCAGCCTTTTAAACCCATATCTTTTAGGAGTTAGTCATGACGCTTAATCTGGATGAAGCCAAAATCACCGCTGAAGTACTAACCACAGCGCTGCCCTATATTCAACGCTTTGTTGATAAGCTCATCGTGGTCAAATACGGCGGCAACGCTATGACAGACCCCGCGCTAGAAAGCTCATTTGCCCGCGATATTGTCTTGCTAAAAACGGTTGGTATGCACCCTGTCGTCGTACACGGCGGTGGTCCGCAAGTAGATAATCTGCTAAAAGAACTAGGGCGCCAGTCGGATCGTATCGACGGTATGCGCGTGACTGACAAGAGCACCATGGATATCGTCGAGATGGTACTAGGCGGCGGCGTCAATAAATCTATCGTCAGCTTAATTAATAAACATGGTGGTAGCGCTATTGGACTTACCGGTAAAGACGCCAACTTAATCTTAGCCAAAAAGCTAATGATGGAAAAAATTGGTGCAGATGGTGTTGCGGTGCCCGTTGATTTAGGTTTTGTTGGTGATGTGGTCAGCGTCAATAAAGACGTGATTAATATGCTTATCTCCTCCAACTTTATCCCTGTTATCGCGCCGCTTGGTGTTGATAGCGAAGGCAATACCTACAATATCAACGCTGATTTGGTCGCGGGAAAAGTCGCTGAATTTTTGCAAGCTGAAAAGCTCATGCTCCTAACCAATATCAAAGGGGTATTGGGACGCGACGGTGAAGTCGTGACTGGACTTACGCCAAAGAAAGTCGATGGTCTTATTGAAGATGGCATTATCTCAGGTGGTATGATTCCTAAGATTCAATGCGCGCTTGACGCAGTACGTAGCGGCGTAAAAAGCGCGGTTATCGTCGATGGTCGTGTCCCGCATGCCACGCTGTTAGAGATTTTTACTAACGAAGGTGTTGGTACGCTGATTAGTCGTGAAATCGATGCTGCCATGAGCTAGCGATAAGCTCTCAAATTCAAATATGAAAAATCCCGAACCTAGTCATTGCTAAGTTCGGGATTTTTTGCACTTGACCAAAATTTCCTTTACGAAAAGTTCATATCGAATGCTTCTTCATCAAAACCGCACAATAAGACCGCCTGATCCTTATTCTTAAGCTGACCTTCGACGATGGGACGTTTAATCATGCTGGTATTTTCGACAAGTAAATCAATGGCATTAGTTACATTAGTATCAGCGGCTTGCTTTTGCTCATCGGTGAGCTTACGCCATGTGGTGCCGCGCTTGTTTAATACTTTATCAATGCCAAGCTCGTTGACCCAACGCTGAAGCGTTTCTTTATCGATACCTTGTTTTTTATAATCATGAAAATCATAGCTGATGCCTAGCTCATCGAGCTTAGTAAAAGCCTTTTTCATCGTGCTACAAGATTTAATACCGTAAATAGTGATGGTCATAATTAATCCTTAAGGGGTTATATTTAGCGCGTACTTTTATTTAATCATAAAAAATAGATAGAAAACTATACAAAGAAAAATCAAGGCTAACAATAACCACTGCACTCTTGGAGTGATCAGTTTAATTCTTTCCATTCCTATAGGCCCATAATGTATAGCGGAACGGCCTTCAGAGGCAAGTTGCACTAAATGCACCACTTCCACTTCATTCAAGATGGCATCTTTATATCTCATAGACCTTATGGGGTATTGTATAATTTTGCCTTGTTTAGGTTGAATCATTAATAGCCAAATTTCGTGGCGCTTGATGACTCGACAATCGATACCTATACACTCAACATCCTGCCACAACAAATATCTCTGTTGTGGTCGGCGCAAGACTTGTAAAATCGTTATCCCTTTATCTGTAATTTGAAAAACGGGCTTACCAGTAATAAAGGCAAATAATACCGTGAATACCGCAACAGCTATCAAAATTATTGATAACCACATCACTATAATGAAAAACCAACCTTCATCTTTTGCGATGGGTAGCCCATAATAATACAGCGGAAAAATTAACAAACCTAAAGCCAAAATCGACAGCATGTGTTTGTTCGATAAATACAAATCAATAGGATACTTTAGTACCTGACCTTTCTTTAGTTTTTGCATGCCGAGCCTTACTGTGGATTCATAAGTTGTTATATACTTCTTAATACTGCTCTATTATTACGTTGCCCCATCGCATTTTTTGCCGATTTGCGCTATTCTAGCGTATCTAATTTCTTATCAAAATATTCAATCTAGAGCCGACTATGAGCAATACTGTGACATCTGATCAATCAGAAAATAATTATTATAACCCACAAGCTATTGAAGCCGCACAACAAGCCAAATGGGCAACGGATAAGCGCTTTGAAGTCAGCAATGAGCCAAGCGACAAGCCAAGTCGTTATATGCTGTCGATGTTCCCTTACCCAAGCGGCAAGCTGCACATGGGTCACGTGCGCAACTATACTATCTCAGATGTGCTGAGCCGTTACTATCGCCTTAAGGGCTATGAAGTCATGCAGCCAATGGGCTGGGATGGTTTTGGCCTGCCCGCTGAAAACGCTGCGATTGCCAATCAGACGCCACCTGCTAAATGGACGTTTGCCAATATCGACAGCATGCGCGCGCAGCTAAAATTGCTAGGTTTGTCTATCGATTGGTCACGTGAATTTGCCACTTGTAGCCCTGAGTATTATCAGTGGGAGCAGTGGTTGTTTTTACAGTTATACAAAAAAGGCTTGGTCTATAAGAAGCTGGCGACGGTCAATTGGGATCCGATTGATAATACGGTTTTAGCCAATGAGCAAGTCATTGACGGTAAAGGTTGGCGTAGTGGCGCGGCGGTCGAAAAGCGCGACATTCCGATGTATTACTTTAATATCACTGATTATGCTGACGAATTGCTTGACGATTTGGATCAATTAGAAGGTCACTGGCCATCAGAAGTACTGACCATGCAGCGCAATTGGATTGGTCGTAGCGCAGGTATGGAAGTGCATTTCCCTTATGAGCTTGCTGGCGAAACCAATACCCTAGATGTATTCACGACGCGTCCTGACACCTTGATGGGCGTCACTTATGTGGCGGTTGCTGCTGAGCACCCATTGGCACAGTACGCCGCTGAGCATGATGAGGCGATTGCCCAGTTTAATGCGCTGTGTAAAAAAGGCTCAGTGGCAGAAGCCGATCTAGCCAAAGCTGAAAAAATCGGTATGGATACCGGTCTTACCGTGACGCATCCACTGACCGGCGAAGAAGTACCCGTATGGGTCGCCAACTATGTGCTCATGAGCTACGGCTCTGGCGCAGTTATGGCAGTACCGGCACATGACGAGCGCGATTATGAATTTGCCGTTAAGTACAAGCTACCAATTAAACAAGTTATCGATATCCCTGCTGGGTATTTTGATGAGTTAGAAGCAGACGCAAAGGCGAACGATGCTGAGATTAATCTTGCCTATACTGAGCGCAATATTTTGGTCAATTCAGGTGAATTTGATGGCTTAGACTTTGAGCAAGCGTTTGAGGCTATGTTAGCCAAACTTGAGCCACAAGAACTGGCTAAGAAAAAAATCCAATACCGTCTCCGTGATTGGGGTGTTTCTCGCCAGCGTTATTGGGGCTGCCCTATTCCAATGGTCAACTGTGAGCATTGCGGTACCGTACCTGTTGAAGAGCAAGATTTGCCCGTTGTCTTGCCGACTGACGTCGTTCCTGATGGTCGCGGTAATCCACTCAAAAACATTCCAGAGTTTGTGAATACCACTTGCCCGAAATGTGGCAACCCTGCTGAACGTGAGACTGACACCTTTGATACCTTTGTGGAGTCAAGCTGGTACTATGCGCGTTTTGCCAGTCCGAATGATGCACAGAACATGGTCAACAAGTCTGCCGCCAATAAATGGCTACCTGTCGATCAATATGTTGGCGGTGTAGAGCACGCCGTCATGCATCTGCTTTATGCACGCTTCTTCCATAAGCTTATGCGCGATGAGTCACTGGTGTCAGGCGATGAACCATTTGCCAATCTTATGACCCAAGGTATGGTGCTTGCCGGTACTTTTTACCGTCTTAATGCCGATGGCAGCACGACGTATTACTTCGCAGAAGACATCGATATCGACTACAACGAGCGTGGTCAACCGATTAAAGCGATTTTAAAAGCTGATGGACAGCCAGTAACCATTGGCAAAATCGAAAAAATGTCTAAGTCCAAAAACAACGGTGTTGATCCACAGATCACTATTGATAAATACGGCGCTGATACCGTTCGTCTCTATACCCTATTTACCGCGCCTGCCGATCAGACGCTAGAATGGTCAGATGACGCGCTAAAAGGCCCTTATAATTTTGTTAAAAAAGTATGGCGTATTGCTACTGAGCATATGCAAGCGCTCACTGAAGCAAACCTAAGCCTTGAGACACTCAATAATGTCGCCTTGAAAACTGATGGCTTAAGCAAAGAAGCGAAAAATTTACGCCGTAAAACTCATGAGACCATTGCCAAGATCGATAGTGACTTGGGTGATCGTCTGGCGCTAAACACGCCCGTATCAAGTTTGATGGAGCTGGCCAACGAGCTGACTGGCTTTAAAGCAAATAGTGAGCAAGACCTACAAGTGCAGCATGAAGCGTTGATTGATCTGCTTATTATGCTATCAGTCTACGCGCCACACGCGGGCGAGCACTTACTTGAGCAGTTAGGGCTGGATACCCTTACCCTGAGCTACCCAGCCGTCGATGAAAGTGCCTTAGTACAAGACATGATCACGATGGTGGTACAGGTCAACGGCAAAATGCGCGGTAAGATGGATGTCGCGCCGAACAGCGACCCTGAACAGCTAAAGGCGCAAGCGCGTGCGATAGAAAGCGTGGCGAAATTCCTAACGGGTGACATCAAAAAAGAAATCGTCGTGCCGAATAAACTGGTCAATATCGTGGTGGCAGGCTAAACTTTTTTAAACGTAGTGTTTTAAGCCTTTTTATCAACATAAGGATAGCGATTATGTCTTGTAAGCAGCGAGCTGTGCAGTCATCTCAAACGAAATTAAGCAAGCCAAGTGGACAATGCAATATGGCAAAAAAGTCTAATGCACAGAAGCTAGCGACAGCATTACTCGCAAGCTTGCCACTGCTTTCTGTACTGGGAGCCACAGCGGCTCTTAGTGGCTGCGGCTTTCAGCTAAGAGGTTATGGCACACCGATGCTATTTGATGTGGCCAAAACAGCCATCATCATCGAAGACAATCGCACCTCCTTTCCACTAAAGTTACCGTTGTCACGACGCCTAGAAGCCTTGGGCGTCGATGTTATCGATAATATGACCTTGGTCGATATTACCAATAACAATAAAAACGCGACGGCGGAACCCATTGCTGCGATTAGCGTCAAAAATATGCGCTTTAAGCGTTATGAATTGGTCGGTGTTTTAACAGAAATCCGCTTGGTATTGTCAGCAGATGTCAGCTACCAAACCCTACAAAATGGCAAAGTGGTGACACTAACCAACCCTATCCAAGTCGAGCGCAGTTACCAGTATAATGAGGCATCGGTCAGTACCGATGACCAACAAGGCGATCAAATTCGTGACTGGCTCTATGACAGTTTGGCACGCCGTATCACTGATCAATATGTTGCCATTGCATTGCCTAGAGTCACCCCTGCCAATGCCAATAAAACGGCACAAACAGGCTCAGCGTCTACGGCTGTTATCGTTCCAAGCACACCAACCCCTTAATGGTTAGCGTAAGGTATTCTGTCCATCCATTCTCATAAACCTGTGTCCTCATTAGTCTATGCAAGAGTCTTTTATACAAGCCTATCCCAAACTACTACAGTCATCCGTGGCCGTAGCTGGTTTGTGGCTGGCACATGGAGATGAGCCGTTATTGAGTCAGTGGCTGATCGATGCCTTGCGTCCGCATTGGCGTGCGCAGAATTACGCGATTAAACGTATAGAGCTGGTGTCGATTAAGAGCTGGCAAGAAGTACTCTCAGAGCTTGGTAGCCAGTCTTTATTTGATGATGCCAGCGCCTTGATCGTAACCGGTAATCATAAACCTGATAAAGCCGTTATCGCTGAGCTTGAGCGCTTTGCTGTCGAGGCACAAACAGGGGCGCACAGTCATAGCTTATTATGGTTAACGCCCAAGCAAGACAAACGCGCGCAAAGCAGCAAGTGGTTTGCGCCATTTGCGCAATACGGTCACATCATTGACTGCAATTTATACAACGAACAGCAACGTCAGCAGCTGTTGCAGATTCAAGCCCAGCAATTTGGACTCAAGCTGTCGCAAGAAGCGTGGCAACTGCTCATGTCGCACACCGAGCATCACCTGCTAAGTGCTTATCAAACCTTGTGGCGGCTGTCTTATCTATTTGCACCGCAGTTGGATGCTAGTAGTCATGACGCAACTCACGAAGGCAATAATCAGTCTACAACGACCGCGCCAAACGTAGCATTAGACATCAAAGATCTTCAGGCCGCCTTGGTCAGCGACGCTCAATTCAGCGTCTTTGATTTATCTGATGCAATGCTGGCAGGCAATAGCGCACAAGTGGCAAAAATCATTTTTCAGCTGCAAGCCACTGATGAGCCGACGACCTTGGTACTGTGGGCAATCAGTAAAGATATGCGCCAAATTATACAATTAATGGATGGCCAAGACCCGCAAGCACTGGGTATTTGGCGTAGCAAACAAGCTCTCTATCAACAAGCGTGCCGCCGCCAAACGACAGCGCAAACGGCTGAATGGCCTGCCCTGCTATATCGTTGTGACCAAGCGATTAAAGGTCTCATTCGACAGCCGGCGTGGGAGTTGTTATTGCAGGCTGCACTTGAATTAACAGGTAAGCGCTTGTTTGCTGCGCAATAAATTTCAGTCACTATTGTTATTGATGTGATGCAGCCATTCCCTGTCAAAAATAGCGTCAGTAATGACTTCTAACAAACTTTCTATGCTCTCCGATGCCTTCTGCTGCCCTCTATAGTTTTCAGATATATCTACTTTTGCAATTCCCCTCCTATTTTTTCTCTATTCCCACCATGTTCAAAAACTACCTTAACGTTTCGCAAACTAATTGCCATTCCCTTTTGGTCGCCAAGCCTCTACTATAGCTACACTTGATTTAACTGTGATTGGATTGTTGTCATGCGCAAAATGAGCAAAAAGTCTGCTATTAAATGGGGCGTCATTGCCCTTATCATCGTAGCTTTAGGGGCTTTAGCCTACAAAACCTTTAAACCAAAAGACACCACACCCAACTATCTAACGGCGACCGCTGAGATTGGCGATATCGAAAATAACGTCATGGCATCGGGTAAAGTAAAGGCATTAAATACCGTCGATGTTGGGGCGCAGGTATCTGGTGAAGTAACGCGGCTGTTTGTCGACGTCGGTGATGAAGTCAAAAAAGGCGATTTAATTGCGCAGATTTATCAGGTGACGCAAAAGAATAATTTAAGTAATGAGCAAGCGAGCCTCGAGCAAAGTGAAGCGGCGTTACAAAGCGCGCGTGCCGAGTCGCTAAGCCGTCAAGCGAGTCTAAAAAGTGCGCAAGCGGATCTTGCCAGCCGTCAAGCTGAATTAAAGCAAGCACAAGCAGATTTCTCACGCTTGCAAGGTTTACTGGCTATCGATGCCATATCACAGCAAGATTACGATACGCAAGCGACCAAAGTTGCCACCGCACAAGCATCAGTCGCCAATGCCCGCGCTGCTATCGATACCGCAAAAGCAGCGATTGCAACAACTGAGGCCAATATCAACAGCCAACAGGCAGCATTACGTAAATCTCAAACCAACGTTAGCACTGCGCAGGAAGATTTAAGCTATACCACCATCCGTGCGCCGATGTCAGGAACAGTGGTATCGGTGACCACTGAGCAAGGGACGACGGTCAACGCCAATCAGACTGCGCCAACCATCGTTACCTTAGCGGATTTATCCACCGTGCGTATTAACGCGCAAATCTCTGAAGCGGACGTTATTAATGTCCAAGCGGGTTTGCCCGTCTACTTTAATATCATTGGTAATCCTGATCAAAAATTTGACTCTGTCCTCAAGGCGATTGAACCCGCCCCTGAGAGTATCAGTGACACCAGCTCAACGGACGCGGCTATTTATTATGTCGGTTATATTGAAGTGCCCAATACCGATCGCCGTTTCCGTATCGACATGACCGCGCAGGTTTATATCGTTATTGATCAAGCAAAAAATACGCTACTTATCCCCTCTGCGGCCCTGCAACCTGCTGGCGATACTAAAAATACCAAAAGCAGAAATGAGGATCCGAACGTAAAAACATCCAAGGTTCGCGTGCTAAAAGCGGATGGTCAAGTCGTCGAGCAAATAGTGAAGACTGGTATTAACAACCGCGTGAATGTTCAGATTTTGAGTGGTCTTAATAAAGGCGATGAAGTCATCTTAAGCGAAGAAGGTCCCGCAAAAGCAAATGCCCGAGGCGGACGTCCGTTTTAATGCCTAGCACTAAAATTGGCGTACCATCTGCACAGATACATCGCTCAGCAAACATCGCCCAGCAGATAAGTTTTTGAAATTGATTCATATTAGCAGTATTGATATAGGTAGCATTCTAGATGAATAGTGGCAACCCCAACCCTAATATCGCAGCAGACGTCCCATTGATGCAGGTCAAAGGGCTGATAAAAGAGTTTAAAGCGGGTGAACAAACCATTCGTGTGCTTCATGATATCGATCTGACTATCAATCAAGGTGAGATGGTGGCCATCATTGGTCAATCGGGTTCGGGTAAGTCGACCCTGATGAACATCTTAGGCTGCTTGGATCAAGCCAGTGCTGGCGAATACAAAATATTTGGCAAACCCGTTGACCGCCTAGAAGCCGATGAGTTGGCCAAACTGCGCCGCGAGCACTTTGGCTTTATTTTTCAACGTTATCATTTACTCGGCGATATCAGCGCGCGCGATAACGTCTCGGTGCCTGCAGTATATGCAGGGATGGATGGGCAAGCCCGTAACGAGCGAGCCGAGAAACTGCTAGCAGACTTGGGATTGGCAGATAAAGTCAATAATCGTCCTAATCAGCTGTCAGGCGGACAACAGCAGCGTGTTTCTATCGCTCGGGCACTGATGAATGGCGGCGACATTATTTTAGCGGATGAGCCAACTGGGGCACTCGATAGTAAGTCTGGCGACGATGTGATGCAGATATTGTATGAGTTAAATGCCCAAGGCCATACTATTATCATGGTCACGCATGATCCCAACCTTGCGGCACAAGCCGAGCGGGTAATTGAGCTCAAAGACGGTTATGTGATTGCTGACTATGAAAATGAGCGCTACCAGCGAACAGAGGTAAAACCTGAGCCTATTTTAGACAAACATCGAAAGAGTACCTTTAGCAGCTTTATCGACCGTATATTTGAAGCGTTTAAGATGTCATTACTGGCCATGCGTGCTCATAAAATGCGCACCTTACTGACGATGCTAGGCATTATTATTGGTATCGCCTCAGTCGTATCAGTCGTCGGTCTCGGTAAAGGCTCACAGGCGCAGATCCTCTCCAATATTAGCTCTCTTGGCACCAATACTATTACCGTCTCTGACGGCTATCCTTATGGCGATCCCAGACGGCAATACAATGATGACAATTTAACGCCAGAAGACGCCCAAGCGGTCGCTGATCAGCCCTATGTCGTTAGTGTGAGCCCGCAGCTCGATACCAATATTAATGTGCGTTATCGCAGCGTCCAGGAGGCGGCTAGCGTTAGTGGTGTGGGTAAAGACTATCTTGATGTCAGTGGCGAAACACTGGTTCAGGGTCAAGGTTTTGATGAGGACAGCATCTTACGCCGTACTCAAGACATTATCATCGACAACAACGCCAAAAATACCTTTTTTCCGGACAACCCCAACCCCATCGGTGAAGTCATGCTGATAGGTAGCGTACCAGGGCGAGTCATTGGCGTCTTAGCCCCCAACTCTAGCGGCTTCGGCAGAGGTTCTGTCGATACGCCTACGCTATATATGCCCTATACCACGATGATGTCGCGACTTATCGGTAGTGCCTATATTGAAAATTTTGTCGCCCTCATTGATGATAATATCTCATCGGCCGCTGCAGAATCAGCCATTTCCGAACTGATGGAAAGTCGCCATGGTACCGATGACTTTCGCATACGCAACTCAGACTCGATTCGCCAAACCATCGAATCGACCACCACTGCCATGACCTTACTGATTTCATCAATCGCTATTATTTCACTAGTTGTTGGTGGTATCGGGGTGATGAATATCATGCTGGTGTCGGTCACTGAACGCACCAATGAGATTGGGGTACGTATGGCGGTCGGTGCTCGTCAAAACGACATTATGCAGCAGTTTTTAATCGAGGCCGTACTGGTCTGTATTCTAGGCGGACTACTTGGTATTGGGCTGGCATTTGCGATTGGTGAGGTCATTAACCGCGTTGGTGGCGATAGCTTTAAAGTCATTTATTCATCCACCTCTATCATTGCCGCCTTTTTGTGCTCGACGCTGATTGGTGTTATCTTCGGTTTCTTGCCTGCACGCAATGCGGCCAGACTGGATCCTGTAGAAGCGCTGTCTAGAGATTAAACGGATAGATAATTGCTAAATAGTGAACGAACGATTAAATCAGACGCTACCTTATAGTCGTTCCACTATAGAATAAACACAGTGCTACTGGGATGGATTTTTCATAGCATCGAAACTGCGCAGGCACAGCAAGCAAAGAAAATTTATACCAGTAGCACGCTATAATACTTGTACTCATCTTATTTGGGACTAACTGTATTTATTCAGTCAGTTATCTTAGCTAACTGACCTTCTAAAATTGCCCTTCTAAAATTGCATTTACTCGTGAATATAATAAAAATACCCATTGTTTTGCCTCAATTACACTTTTTTTGTTCTACGGGGTTGTAATTGTCTTAATAATATATATAATGTGCTCTCACGTTTAGAGATACAAATAATCTAAACGAGTAAACGAGCTTATTGTCTCTTTTGATATTGATTCAAGAATAGATAAAGAAGTTAAGCTTATAGATATTTTTAATGTCTAGTTTTAATAAATATCCCTTTAAGGGAATTTATCTTGCAGTAAATGCAAACCTAGTTTGGATACTGAGTTTTTAGAACTTACGAAAATGTAAATTCTCTTGCGCTCAGACGAAGCAGTGTTTCGTGTTATCCTCGCTCAGGGCCGATAGCTCAGTTGGTAGAGCAGTTGACTTTTAATCAATTGGTCCCGCGTTCGAGTCGCGGTCGGCCCACCATCTTTAGTATGATTCTTATCATGTATGCTACCCTATTCGGTAGTAGCGTTATAAGTTTAAAGACATTGTTTTTGATGTCTAGTTTTAATAAATTTCCCTTTAAGGAAATTTATCTTGCGAAGCTAAAATTGTCATGCAATTTTTTAACGCTTCTCAGGGCCGATAGCTCAGTTGGTAGAGCAGTTGACTTTTAATCAATTGGTCCCGCGTTCGAGTCGCGGTCGGCCCA
>NZ_JBEOOZ010000040.1:0-15145 GCF_040309625.1 Psychrobacter sp. 78a-MNA-CIBAN-0178 | reverse complement strand
AGTCATCTAAATGGGCTAAAAATGGCTAAATCTTGCCAAACATCGTCAAATAGCTGGTTAATATCCCGATATTATCTATGCTGTTTTTCTTGTTTGACAGCAATTTATCTCATTTTTATCGCCATTTTTGAAATGAAAACACGGCCTAGAAAGCCCCATCATACATTTGTATGATGGGGCTTTTATTTAGCTATGATTTCTCCATTTTACTTCGAAATATCACGCTTGTGAGCTTAGTTAGTAGCGTTCTTATCAAATATCTGTTTCAAGCTAGTTGGCTCTTTGCGTTTAGCCATAGTTTGCTCATGGCGTGCCTTGGAGGATGCTTGATAAGCGCGTAAACGAGAATGTTGTATCTTACCAATAGGACGATTCTCTTCTAAACAGCGGAAAGTGGTAAAGCTTAAATCCTCTATCGCGTCGAGATTGCCATCGTCTGGGACGTCTTGACAAGGTATGGTCAAAGTCGCTACGGTAACGAATGGCGCATCAGACTCTTTCCATTCTTGTGTTAGCTGATCAATAGGCTGCTTTTTAAGGTTGCGGCATAATTGAATTTGTACATCGAACTGATAGTCGTGCTCGCGTATCTCTTCGATAATTGCGGGACGTATCGCTTCATCTTCGGTGAACAGGTGAATATTGGTACGCTTAATTTTTTTCATTGAAGCTTTGGTTGGAGTTACTCTGACTTTTGCCATGTAATCACCGTGACGAAAGGCACCTTGTGAAAAATAATCGTACAACCAAGCGTTCTTAGGAGGGGTGGTTGCTAGCTTTCTAAAGGCGTTGAGTGATCGCAAGCCTTCAAGATCAGGGAATTCTTTACCGTATTTAGTCAACCAATGAAAAATGAACTTACCTTTACCCAGTAGACCCTCGCCTAAGTAACCGTTTAAACCGAAATTTAGCTTTGATAAATAAGCGTAATTTTTAAGACTATTGGTAAAAAAAATTGGACTATTTACTAAAGCGTAGTCAAAAGTGGTGCTATCTTCCTCTCCTGGGGCTAATTTTTCACCTGGCACATCGAATATTTTTATCGCCAATCCTTGCCCCAGTCCCAATCGTCTATCTGCACTTACTGCCGCTGCTGCATTGGAAAATCGAATAACCGCATCGTGAATACCAGCTTTAGCGTACAGGCCTTGAGCATATTCCTTAGGAATGTCATCTAATATCTCAAATTTAGCTTTTAGACCACAATAGCTCTTGGCATGAACGGCACGAACATGATGATCGATATCGTTTAAATCTTTGCTTTTTTTGACATATAGACGAATATCATTAGTAATAGTATCAATAATTTTATTATCTTCGTCACTTAACGTAATATATTTCGAGTCATATTTGACATAATTAGGTTTAAATAGTTTTTTTAGCATATTCAGCTACCTATGTATTAGTAGATTAAAATGTGAATTTGTGACTATTTTACAAAAGTTTAGAGTCATTACTTTAAGATAAGTATTGAGAATATGTAACAGTAGATTAATTACTAAATGTTTTGAAAACATAGTGAAGCATTCAGGTTATCGACTCTGTATGGTAAAAACCATTAATGACTAAGCCGATTACCCATTGGGCATTGGGCATTGGACATTTTTATGGTCAGAGATAAGTGCTATATCATTAAAAGCTTACTTACTAGTTTGGTTTAAATTGTTAGACTGGCTAAAATTAACGACATTTATTAAATACAAGCAGAGAAAATATGGCAGTCGATTTAACCAATACTTTAATAGTGGCTATATCAGCGACAGCATTGTTTGATTTAACGGAGTCTGAGAACCACCTTTTACAGCTACTACAGCAGCGCCCTGACGAGGCAGTAAAGGAGTTTCGCGATTATATGGCCGCTCGTGAGAACGAGCCCTTGGATATTGGCGCGGGTTATCCGCTGATTAAAGCCCTACTAAATTTGAATCATTATTGTGAAGACGATACTGTACAGCTCCCTGATATTGAAGCGCCTTTGGTCGAAGTGGTGATTGTCTCAAAGAGCAGTCCAGATACGGGCATTCAAGTACTTAATGCCATTCGAGAACATGGACTCAATATTTCTCGATCGGCATTTATATCGGGCAGTCCTGTCTCGCCTTATATCAAAGACTTCAATGTTGATTTATTTTTGACCACCAATCGTGAGGATGCGCAGCAAGTTGCTGATGCCAATATTTGTGCCTGTGCGATACTCGATGCGACGCCTGTCAATACTTATAAATTGGATACCAAACAGCTGCGTATCGCTTTTGATGGTGATGCTGTGCTTTTTGATGATTCAGGCGAGCTATTATATAAGCAAAAAGGATTGCGTGCTTTTCATGATCGTGAAGCCCAAATGCGTGACTTACCGATTGAAAAAGGACCTTATGCCGAGCTATTGATTAAGCTATCAAACTTACAGGAACGTTTGCCTGCTGGTCTGCAATATTCACCGATTAAGATTGCGTTGGTGACGGCTCGCAACGCCCCCGCGGATCTGCGGGCTATCAAGACGCTACGAGAGTGGGGCGTCAATGTGGATATGGCGTTTTTCTTGGGTGGGCTTGAAAAAACAGCGGTATTAAAGACCTTTGCACCGCATATTTTCTTTGATGATTCGGTCAAACATATTGATGCCGCGCGCAGTTTTGTTCCTACCGCCTTAGTGCCTTATCATTCGGCCTCGTTACTGCATGCCAATAGTTATTTAACAGCGGACAAAGATGCTTCATTATTATCATTTAAACCGATACAGCAACCACTGTTTTCAGTCAACCATTAAGGTCTTTAATAAAATGAAATGAATAGGATAAAAGATTATATGAAGTGGCGGCAATTACTCACGTTGATATTAGTACGAATCAAGCAAGTTATTGGCTTATATGCTTTTGTTTTAGTGCCAATGTGGGGGATGTTTTTTCTTAACAAGTTTGCGCTGTTCGGGCTGTGGAATATCTTTGGTATCGTACCGCGAGCCCTTGATGTCGGCAGCATGATAGGGATTTTTGCTTCATGGACGATGCATGGTAATTTTTCACATTTGCTTGGCAATACTTTGACATTATTACAAATTCTGTTTTTATTTGGGCTGTTTGAAAACAACGCGTATCGTACAGTGGTTAAGCTTATTATAGCCTCTGGATTGGTAACGTGGATCATTGGCTCGCCGCTATCGATTCATATCGGGGCATCAGGACTATGTTTTGCGATGCTTGGTTATATGATAGGTGGCGCTGTCTTCGCAAGGCGTTGGGGCTATCTATTGGCCTGCATTGTCATGGGCACGGGCTACTGGTTGACTATCAAACAAGGATTAATGCCGCAGCAAGGTATCTCCTTTGCGGCACATTTCGGTGGTCTATGCGCTGGTTTATTGCTCGGGGCAAACTCAAAACATCAGTATACTGCCACTGTTCAGCGTTATTAATTGCTCAATATTATTCATTGATAGACACTACTAACTGCGAGGCGTTTTACGGATTATCTAGTGGTTTTGTAAACTTATCTTTATCTGAATATTTGGCCATTTTTAGCCCATTTACATTCAGATTGAGGACAGTCTCTAGCTTTTATTGTTACAAATACTGATGAATAGGGGATCATCTGTTGCTAAGGGCTGCCATTTGGTTGAGCTATTAACGTGCTCATCAACCGTCAAAGTACTGTCTTTCGCTGGCATAATATAATCGGCACGGGCTGGTGTGCTGCAGTCAATTACCTGTGCAACTTGCTTGACACTCATGCGTCTTTCAAACAGATATAGATTGGTTAGATAGATATCTGGATTGTCTATTTGCGGCCGCGCGTGACCACTATCGGCTGCCATAAAGCGTATTGTCTGTGGTTTTACATACGACCATGGTCGAAACCACACACTCTCTTCAATCTTTTTGACCACGGTCATCCCTTCTGGTAATTGAGCGACTTGCTGATCATACCAGTTATATTCTTGATGTACCTGAAACCCAAAAATACCAAGAGCAGCAAAGGCTGGAATCAGCCATTTTGGTGCTTTTTTGCCCGCCAATTTGCTGAGGTGAGTTATAACAAGTGCCAACCCAGCCAAACCAAATCCGGCAGCCATGGTGGCGATAAACTCATAAAGCATAAGACTTTTCCTTAATACATGGCGCGTATAGGCCAATCATAAAATAGTAAATTTTTATCATGTCGTTCTTATAAAGCGGCTTTTTATAGATTAACTGTCACTAAACGACTGTTATCAAATAATTTCTATTACGCTATATAGATAAAAAAACACTCACAAGCAGCGGCTGCCTGTGAGTGATATGCATAAAGGATACCATACTACATACCAGAGCTTAGTGGTCCACTGCGCCGCCAGCTCCGCGTGGAGAACGAACGCTTTCAACCAATTCTTGGATATGTAATGGTGGTGCTTTAGTCGCGTAAGATACAATGAACGCAACGATAAAGTTGAGCAAGGCACCAATCGCACCAAATGATAATGGCGAGATACCAAACAACCAGTATTCTTCCGTATCAGGGAAGTTAGCCGTACCACTGATGAAGAACCAGCCTTTGAAAACAAAGATATAAACCAAGATACTAATCAGACCTGTCAACATACCGGCGATAGCGCCAAGGTTGTTAATACGCTTAGAGAAAATACCCATCATCAATGCTGGGAACAGTGAAGCACCTGCAATACCAAAGGCTAAGGCAACCACCTGTGCCGCGAATCCTGGTGGGTTAATACCCAGCCAAGTAGCCACGACAATCGCGACACCCATTGTGATACGGGCGACACGTAGCTCACCCTTATCAGTGATGTTTGGATTAAGGTTTCTCTTAATCAAGTCATGACTGATGGCTGATGAGATGGCAAGTAGTAGACCAGCGGCTGTTGATAGTGCTGCTGCCAAACCACCTGCAGCGATAAGACCGATAACCCATGGTGGCAGTTGAGCGATTTCTGGGTTAGCCAATACTAAGATATCGGCGTTGACGTCTAGCTCGTTACCTGCCCAACCTGCATTGGCAAAGCGGCCATCGACTTCTAGATCATGTGCTGTGCGAGCTTCTGCTACAGCAGCAGTGGCAGCTGCAACATCTCCGCCTTCTGCTTCAGCCGTGTTGAGTGCTAGCTGAGCCGCACCCAATCCACTGTCGTTATATAACTGAATACGACCATCGTTATTTAGGTCGTTATATTTAATAAGACCAGTATCTTCCCATGTTCTCATCCAATCTGGACGCTGCTCATAAGTAAGCGCAGGCTCTTCCACACCTTGTGGATAGATCGTATCGATCAAGTTGAGACGCGCCATTGCACCCACTGCAGGGGCGGTAAAGTATAGTAATGAGATAAATACAAGGGTCCAACCCGCTGTCCAACGTGCGTCAGCGACTTTAGGAACCGTGAAAAAGCGAATGATAACGTGGGGCAGACCCGCAGTACCAATCATAAGCGATAAGGTAAACAGCACCATATTTAGCTTGTTAGGAACGTCAGCCGTATAAGCTGCAAAGCCTAAATCAGTGACTACTTGATCGAGTTTGGTTAATAAAGGAATACCTGCTTCAGTATGGTTAGAGAATAAACCAAGACCGGGAATTGGATTGCCTGTTAACTCAAGTGAGATAAAGACCGCAGGAATGGTATAAGCAATCATAAGAACGACATACTGCGCAACCTGCGTATAAGTGATCCCCTTCATGCCACCAAGTACAGCGTAGAAGAAGACAACGACCGCAGCAATCAGTAGGCCAGTGGTGTTTTCAACTTCTAAGAAGCGTGAGAAAGCAACGCCAGCACCAGTCATCTGACCGATAACATAAGTAGTCGAGGCGATAATCAAACAAACCACGGCAATCATAGCCGCTGTCTTAGAATAAAAACGGTCGCCGATAAAGTCAGGAACCGTAAATTTACCGAACTTACGTAAGTATGGCGCTAGGAGCATCGCTAGCAGTACATAGCCACCTGTCCAACCCATTAAATACGTCGAGGCACCATAACCACCAGCGGCAAGGATACCGGCCATCGAGATGAATGACGCCGCACTCATCCAGTCAGCAGCCGTTGCCATACCGTTTACGACTGGATGCACACCACCACCAGCCACATAGAATTCGCTGGTCGTACCAGCACGCGCCCAAATCGCAATACCGAAGTAGAGAGCGAAGGACAGACCCACAAAAATAATATTAATTGTAAATTGACTCATAGTGCTATTCCTCGTCTACGCCATATTGTTTATCTAACTTGTTCATACGCCACGCGTAAAAAAAGATCAAGATGATGAAGACTGCAATAGAACCTTGCTGAGCAAACCAAAAGCCTAGATCAGTACCGCCGATTCTAATGCCTGCTAACAGAGGACGTAAAAGAATAGCAAAACCATAAGAAACTAGTGCCCAAATGACTAGGCTACCTAGGATGAGACGGACATTGGCACGCCAATAACCGGATGGATCGTTGTGGTTTTCCATAGGACAACTCCTTTTGTCTTGCATAAAAGCGGAATTATTGGTTTAAGCGTGATAAGCCGTTATGGTCTAGCAAGTATCACTAAAAGCGATACGACGTTTATAGCAATGACCAGCATTGCCTGACAAACGATCAAAGCAGAACGGAAACGACCAATCAGCGTCATTAACTAAAATCACCAACAAAATAAGCGAGTTTTGGACTATTTTTCGACTGAAAACATCATAAAAAATAGCTATTCACTGCGCATTACCCTAAAAAAGTGGGTAATACCTAAAATATGATGGATTGCTTAAAATTTAATTATTTAAAATAAATAGCAGTATTAATTAAATATGACAGGCAGGAAGAACGATATATTTCGAGGAAGGTAGGTGGGGCATAACAATCCATCGTTCTTGAAGCTCTTGTCTTCCTGACAAGCATCTTAAGGTTTGTAGAACGCTAATTACTCATGCCAATAAGTAAATATTAACTTTATCGGAATGTCTATACCATTCAAGGTATCAGTAATAAAAAATTGATAACAAAATTTTAATTGCTAAGGGCATGATCAATCAATGCCACAAAACATTTATTTTGACAGGATACATGTACGTTACAAACGTTACTGAAGTATTACTAAAACTGTCTAAATTGTGCTGTAAATTTGTTACTTTATACATTCTATATGATATGAGCGGTAAGTAACATTTATTTTAAAAATAAATTTACTAAGTTGATAACCAAATGTGATGATTGTAGAGCATTTAATCTCTATAGAATGCCCGTAGCGTTTTGATAGCAAGTATTGAATACCAATAAATCAAGATTTTTACTGATTAAACCCTGTTATCAGTATCTAAAAAAGTAGGTTATACAAAGCGTAAATGAGGAGCTCGTATGAACGAAGGCATAGCAAATTGGTTCAATAGTATCGTCAATTATGGCGTTAGTATTATCTGGGGTAACAATGATTGGTTGATCGCGAGTAACCCTTGGTATGGATTGCTCATGTTCGTACTGATTGGCGCAGGTATTTATTTTACCATCGTCACCCGCTTTATCCAATTTCGCCACTTTGGTCACATGTGGCAGCTATTACGCGTCTCAAACCAAGGGCGTAAAGATGGCGGCATCAGCTCGTTTGAGGCTTTGATGACCTCACTCGCGGCGCGTGTTGGTACGGGTAACTTGGCGGGGGTTGCCATTGCTATTTATCTCGGTGGTCCGGGTGCTGTTTTTTGGATGTGGATGACCGCGATAGTCGGTATGTCGACCAGCTTTATTGAGTCGACTTTAGCGCAAGCATATAAGGTGCCGCACAATGATAACGTTTACCGCGGTGGACCTGCTTACTATATCGAGAAAGGTTTAGGAAAGCGCTGGCTGGCGATATTTTTCTCGCTTTGCCTACTCGTCGCATTTGGTCTGGCATTTAATGGCGTGCAATCCAATACGATTGAGCAAGCGACCAATGAAGCGTTTGGCATTCCAACGTGGATGACAGGTTTGGTGCTGGTCGTATTGGTAGCGCCAGTGGTATTTGGTGGTTTGCGCTCGGTAGCCCGCATCGCGGGCAAAATCGTACCAGTGATGGCTATTTTATATATTTTATTAGCGCTATTCATTATCGTGACCAATTTCAGTCAGTTCCCAGCAGCGATTGCTTTGATTGTAAAGTCAGCCTTTGGCTTTGAGCAAGCAGCGGGCGGGGTCATCGGTTACGGTATCGCTCAGGCGATGATCAACGGTATCAAACGCGGTTTGTTTTCTAACGAAGCCGGTATGGGCTCCGCACCCAATGCGGCGGCAACGGCCAAAAGTCATCCCGATCATCCAGCAGTGCAAGGATTTATGCAGATGCTCGGGGTCTTTATGGATACCTTGGTTATTTGTACCGCTACTGCCTCTATTATTATCTTGTCTGGAGTGGTTGACCCCAACGTCGAACAAGAAGGTATCCAGCTTACTCAGTTGGCACTATCGCAATATGTTGGCGATATGGGGGTAATATTCGTCGCGATTGCTATTTTCTTTTTCTCATTTACGTCTATCATTGCTAACTATAGTTATGGCGAGTCTAATCTTGAATTTATCTCTGGTGCCAAAAATGCCAAAGTGATGATTATGATTTTCCGCTTTATGGTTTTAGGTATGGTGTTCGTCGGCGCGATTGCTAGTTTGCCAGCAATATGGAACTTTGCTGATTTGTCGATGGGTCTTATGGCCTTGACCAACTTAGTCGCTATTTTAATCCTATCGCCAGTGGCCTTAAGAATATTGCGTGACTATGAGCGACAAGTAAAAGAGGGCAAAACTGGCGATCAAATTAAATTTAATCCTGATGACTTTGTGAAGCTAAAAGACGAAGCCAATCGTGATGCCTGGACGGATTAAGCTGACAGATTGGTTGTGATTATTAAATAAAGTGTATAAGTACAAAAAAACCGCCCTTATGATTAAGAGCGGTTTTTTATTGATTTCTTTATCTCAAATATGATTTACATATTTGGATAGTTAGGACCGCCGCCACCTTCTGGCGTCACCCAAGTAATGTTCTGCGAAGGATCTTTGATATCACAGGTCTTACAATGCACACAGTTTTGCGCATTGATAACGAACTTAGCGCCTTCTGCATCTTTGACCACTTCGTAAACACCCGCTGGGCAGTACAAACGTGCTGGCTCAGCATATAAAGGTAAGTTAATTGAAATAGGCACCGTTTGATCGGTAAGTTTTAAGTGCGTTGGTTGATCTTCAGCATGGTTGGTATTAGAGATAAATACCGACGATAACTTATCAAAGATCAGTTTACCATCAGGCTTGAGGTAAGTAGGCTGATAAGCGTGGTTGGCACGCTCTAGCTGATCGTAATCTGGCAGGTTATCGTGTAAGGTAAATGGCATTTTACCTTTCAATAAGTTGTGCTCGATAAAGGTGAAAGTACCACCCATGAATAGACCCATACGGTGTATTGCAGGCGAGAAGTTGCGCGACTCGTAATTATCTTGGTACAACCACGACTCTTTATACATAGTCGTATAAGCAATCACTTCGTCATGCTGACGATCAGCTTGTACCGCTTCGAAAATCGCTTCGGCGGCGAGCATGCCTGACTTCATTGACGTGTGCGTACCTTTGATTTTAGCTGGGTTTAAGAATCCAGCGTCATCACCGACCAATACACCTCCAGGGAAGGTGAATTTTGGTAAGGAGTTGAGACCGCCCTTAGTCAAAGCACGAGCGCCGTAAGAGATACGCTTGCCGCCTTCGAGTACATTCTTAATGACAGGGTGCGTCTTTAGGCGCTGCATCTCGTCAAATGGCGACATGTACGGGTTATGATAGGACAAATCAGCGACAAGACCAAAGCTTACTTGGTTGTTTTCATCGAAGTATAACCACCAACCACCAGTAGAGCCCGTTTCGGTCAATGGCCAGCCAAGTCCGTGCATGACCACGCCTTGCTCGTGCTTCTCTGGCACAACTTCCCACAATTCTTTTAGACCAATACCATAATGCTGAGGATCTGAGTCTTTATCAAGATCAAAACGGCTGATTAAGCGTTTGCCTAGATGACCACGGCTGCCTTCGGCAAAAATAGTATATTTGGCAAGCAGCTCATAACCCGGCTCAAAGCTTGGCTTGGCTTCGCCATTGGCCGCCACACCCATATCACCAGTCAGGATACCGCGTACCGAACCATCGTCATTATATAAGATGTCATCAGCTGGGAAGCCTGGGAACATCATGACTTCTAACTCTTCGGCTTGTACGGCCAACCAACGAACCACATTTCCCAATGAGACAATATAGTTGCCGTCATTGTGCATCGGTGCTGGGATTAAAGGATCTGGTACTTTGGTAGAGCGTGTGGCTGAATTTAAGTAGTAGAAGCGATCTTCGGTCGCTGGCACGTTTAGCGGTGCGCCTTTTTCTTTCCAGTCTGGTATCAGCTCATTTAAAGCACGCGGCTCGATAACAGCGCCAGATAAAGTATGAGCACCGAATTCAGAGCCTTTTTCAACCACACAAACCATAAATTCATCATTGCCAGCTTTGATAGCGAGCTGACGCAGACGAATCGCAGCAGATAGACCCGCAGGTCCGCCGCCGACGATGATGACGTCGAATTCCATTGATTCGCGCTCAATCTCAGGCTCTGCCGCGACAGGTTCTACTACTGGTTCAGGCGTTTTTTCGACCGCTACTTTCTCAGCAGGCTCTTTATCCACGGCGACAGGTTCGACTGCTGCTTCTGTCGCAGTTTCAATGGTCTCAGTTTCAATGGTCTCAGCTTTTTTGAGGTCTGCGGTTTCGACAGCAATCTCTTCAGCTGGCGCTTCTTTGGTCAGCGTCGTTGACTCTGGCTTTGTGGTGTCTAGCTTGGCCGTATCTGTCGCGACTGGTGCATCAGTGTGAACGCTATCACCGTCGACGACTGGCTTTTGATTGTCTTGCTCTTGCATACCTACTCCTAAACTTTTAGTGGCTTATCTCAGGGCATCATTAGCTTAACAATTGCATAATAAGGCTTGCGGCGCTAATTTCACTCAGACATATGGCTGCTCGACAGAAACTGTCTTTGCGGCATCAATTGACAACGTTGCTGTTAAACCTAGTGAATAAAAAGCGATCAACATATCCGCTAATAAAATGTGTCACTAAGACAACGCGCATTTGACTGTTTCAATAAAAAATCGTTACTCATTATAAAAGAAAAGTCCTACAAACACGATACGCATTTATGAGTATCGGTGTTAAGGTAAGATTTGGGTAGTAAAGGTATAATGACGATATGGTCCCATCATACCCGAAACTAAAATTTATAGTAATAGTAGATTTTCCAAACTTTAATTACTAGGTAAAGGATTAGATGATGAGCGATAATAATATTAAGACGGATAATAATTCGCAAAACAGTGCTAACAGACCGCAGGACGTGGCATCCAACCCAAATGCTATAGAAGCACTGAATCAATATTTAAAGTCTGCTGCAGGGACACGTGAAGGTCGGTCGATACCGCCACTGGAAAAGTGGCATCCTGAACAAGTCGCCGATATGGATTTGGTCATCAAAGCCAACGGTGAGTGGTGGCATGAGGGCGGGCAAATGACCAGAGAGTCATTGGTGAGCTTATTTGCCACTATCTTATGGAAAGAAGAAAATAATGGGGTAGTAGAGTACTTTTTAAAGACGCCTGTACAAAAACTTCGCATCCAAGTGGAAGATGCACCGTTACTTATCAATGATGTTGGTATCGTTAAAGAAGCTAATCATAGCTGGCTAGAGTTTACCACGACGACTGGCGATGTGGTACGTTTAGACGATGAGCATCCGATTACTTTGCAGACTTATACAGCTGATGACTCTGCTGATAATCAAGCTGACACGCAAGTAAAACCTTATATGCCAGTCAGAAATGGCTTGACTGCGTTGATCGCTCGTAATGCCTTTTATCATCTAACTGAAATCGGCGAATTAACAGAGCGAGCAGGTGAGACAATACTGACCTTGCAAAGTGGTGGCCAGTCTTATGAGCTGTCGATGCCAGCTGGCTAATTAGCATCAAGCCTCAATAAAAACTGTCTATCCATACGATAGACTGTTTTTTATTTATCATAAAAATACCGTTTTAAACGCGCTATTGAGAAGCTAAGTTTCAAGGGTTGCGTCTAAAAGATTGCGTCTAAAGAATTATGTTTAAAAATTAACATTTGAAAACTGCTATTGAAATGAAGGTATCGATATGAAAACAGCGGTAGCGTACCGATGAATATTGCTGCAGCCAACCTGTTAAACGTAGTTGAGACACCGTCGACTGCCGTTGAAAAGCAGGATTTTAAACAAGCGGTTATTCATAGCGCTGAAAATACCACTTCGGTTAGCCAAACTATGGCTAATAAAGAGCGCAATGCGCCGATTGGCTTATTTGATTCTGGGGTTGGTGGTCTGTCTGTGTATCTGCATTTAGCCCAGCAACTCCCTGCCGAGCGTTATGTTTATTATGCAGATACCTTGCATGTACCGTATGGCAATCGTGATAGCAAAGACATCGAAGCATTGACCTTGACAGCCGTAGAGTGGCTGTATCAGCAGGGCTGCAAGCTCATTGTGATTGCTTGCAACAGTGCATCTGCTTATGCTTTAGAGACAGCTAGACGTTGTTATCCGCAGTTGCCTATTGTCGGCTTGGTACCAGCGCTCAAGCCCGCCGTGTTAGCAAGTAAAAGCAATCATGTCGCGGTATTGGCCACCAAAGCAACTTTGAACGGTACGCTACTTAATGAAGTCATCACGGCTATTGCTAGTCCTAACCGTACCCTAGTGACCAAGTATTTTGATCCAGAGCTGGTGCCTTGGGTCGAGGCAGGCATGCCAGAAGAGTGTGAGACCGCACAACGGCTACGCCAGCAGCTACAGATATTTGCACAAAACGGAGTCGATCAATTGGTGCTGGGCTGTACTCATTATCCATTTTTTAAAGCATTCTTATTGGATGAGATTGCACAGCAACAGCTATCGATACAAGTGGTGGACTCAGGACAGGCAATTGCTGAACGGGTCAAGCAACTATTAGTGGCAAACCAAATTTCTGCTTTGCTTAATGATGGTGCTCAGGATGATCATAAAGAGAGTAGGGATGTGGGCATAATTAACCGACCACCGTTGACTTTTTATGCAACCAAATATGATGAAAAATTGGCTATACTGATACAGCGTTTGCTTGGCAAAGAGACACACCTACAGTACTATGCTTAGTAAGCTCCATCATTGATAGGTAATGGCAAGCCCTTTTATATCCACAATTTTGCATTTATATCAGTTACTATCCCTCTAATGAGAAAATAAACTGAGCGTATCTGCCTAGGATTATGCTAGGCTAGTCTGTGCAAGACAAGATATTTGTGCTTTTATTCCACCCATACTTATTTGTGTCATTATCCAAGCGCAGAGGTTATTTTGCCAAACCGTCGTTATCATATTCATGTCATTTGCGCTGACAACGATCAGTTGTTGGTTTTGAACAGTGTGGCGATTTTTTTTCAGGCGCGGGCATTTTTAACCTACGATGTCTCTAGTAAGTTACCGAAAGCTTCATTATACGGTCGCCAATGTATCGATGCCTGTGATTATGCGCTAATGATCATTGGCGATAGCTATGGCACCATGCAAAACACTGGTGTCAGTCAAATGCATCTGAGCTATCTGAATGCCAAAGCCAAGCTCAAGCCTTTACTCATCTTGGTCAAAAACCATCCTCAGGGTGCAGATGTCAGTCGGCAGTTGCAAGAGTTTATTAATACGGTTACTCAGCAAGCTAAGCATTTGCATCATTATGATGAGGATACGGATATTGAGAAACTGCTCATTCAAGCCTACCCTAACATGGTGATTCAACATAGCGTAAAAGACGTGTGGGTAAGGGTTAGTGAAGAATCAGTCCGGCTAAGCAAACAAGCCGCCTTGTCTGAATCCATAATCTCCCCATCCCCTACGAGCACGCTGCTAAAACAAAATAACCGTGTCGTCCACCAAGGTACTGCCACGGATAGTGTCAGTAAACCTATCGTCTTAACAGACACTTTCGTGATTCAATATAGTGCGCAAGCCTATGCTGGCGGCAACTTGACAGATGTCACCAGATCGATGACCTTAACGTGGCAAGAGATATTGAGCACCTTGATGAAAATACCGGCGACATTCTCAAGCTACGGTTTACAAAGTGCCATTAATCGTCTCATTGCCTCCAAGGCTGAGCACGATATTAAGCAAGAGATGCCCAACGTCCACGCCGTAGCACGCTGCCAAATTGCCCAAAATGACTTAAACCATTTGCAACGCCAGCTGGTCGCAGCGAACTGGATACAGTTAACGACTTATGGTACGCGAGTCTCACAAGAATTGTGGAAATTGACTTTCTATGCCCAAAACCTACTAAAAAATAAACAATCAACCGTTCAGACTTAGTAATGGTAATCAGAAACCCTAATCAATGGCACGGTAAGGATTGTCAACGGATTTCCTGTGCTTGCTACTACGTTTTGTAATACAAAGCATACGCGGCAACGGTTGTGAATTTAGCCAAGACTCGTGATAATAAAGGTCAATAGCGTAAAATGGTTTTACGATATTGGTTAGTAGAATAATAGTTATTAAAATAATAATTGAGATAAAAACGATTCAAATGGTGTACTAGCCTATATAAACTTATCTACCGTAAAAACGACAAACATAAAAGCGTATAATAATATTGACTGATTAAGGAGCACTATCATGAGTAATGATAAACATGACGAGTTAAGAAAAGAGATTGATGGCCTAGAGAAAACCATGCATGATGCCGAACAATATCACACGCTAGAAGAGCAAGTGGCGGATATGAAGCGCCGTGGCATCGACCCTAGTAAAGCCTATAAAGATTGGGACAAAAAACAGGAAGACGAAGATTGGGGCGACGACACCTGGAAAGAAAATGGTAAATGGGAGCCGAAGA
Organism: Psychrobacter sp. 78a-MNA-CIBAN-0178; assembly: GCF_040309625.1. NCBI lineage: Bacteria > Pseudomonadati > Pseudomonadota > Gammaproteobacteria > Moraxellales > Moraxellaceae > Psychrobacter > Psychrobacter sp. 78a-MNA-CIBAN-0178. Next base: position 226 of record NZ_JBEOOZ010000040.1, on the reverse strand, counting down.
CGCCTGCGGATTTGGATGATAAAGCCCGTGAAAATTGGGATGGTAATAATGGCAAACCCAATCCACCACCGATCGTATAAATGATCTCAATAGGTAATCGCTTGATCAAAAAAAGCCACGCTAATCATATTAGCATGGCTTTTTTTAATCTCTTGGATTCAACATTGAAGTGCAACGCACCCGAAGCTAGATTTTACCTCAAGAGGCGTTCTAAACCCTAGCACCT
>NZ_JBEOOZ010000039.1:0-15981 GCF_040309625.1 Psychrobacter sp. 78a-MNA-CIBAN-0178 | reverse complement strand
GGCGTATTGATTGCATCGATACATTATTCTTTTATTTTCTTTGGCTCTGTGACTCTTTTTAATTTCGTTGACTATATCGCACGCAAGCACTCGGCTATGACTGGCCAGAGGGCATTAAAGAAGTGCCTTTAGTCACCCATTTTGAAGATGATGTGGCACACTTTGCTGATGGTACTAGTCAAAAATTCGACGCCATCATTATGTGCACAGGCTATTTGTTTCACTTCCCCTTTATGCCAGATGAGTTACGTTTGCAAACGCACAACTGCTTATATCCAGCCAATTTGTATAAAGGTATCTTTTGGCAGCCCAATCCAAAGCTTATTTATCTGGGTATGCAGGATCAGTATTTCACCTTTAATATGTTCGATGCGCAAGCGTGGTATGCCCGCGATGTGATGGTGGGTGATATCGAATTGCCTGATTTGGCGACTCGTGAAGCAGATGAGCAAGAGTGGTTGGCAACTTATGCAAAGTGTGCGACAGTCAGTGATTCGATCGACTTTCAAGCCGCTTATATTCGTGACTTAACCAATGCGACCGATTACCCAGAGTTTGCGGTAGAGAAGCAGGGCGAAATCTTAAAGGAATGGCAAAAAGACAAAGCCGACAATATCATGACCTTTAGAGAAAAGGCCTATCGTTCTACGTTGACAGGTACGTTATCGCCTGAGCTACCAGAGCCTTGGCTGGATGTCCTTGATGATTCCCTAGAGCACTTTTTGAATTTAACCTTTGTTAAACCTAAAAAGCGTAAAAAAGCTTCATAAATAACAAATGCGAACTAAAAAAGCCAAACACGTTTATACAATGTGTTTGGCTTTTTTGCTTTAAAGAATCAGTGTCACCTCTTAAGCTAAAAATCTGTATTTGTGTAGCTATTTTACGGCTTTGACATATTGGCTTTGACATATTGGTTTTAATATATTAGCTCTGGTATAAATGCCAAGCCAAATACAACATCAATAACCCTACTAAGGCATCGAGTATGTTCCAAGCTTTTGGCTTGGCAAATAGGGGTCTTAGTAAGCGTGCACTATAGCCTAGCGCGAAGAAGAAAAAGAACGAGGCGCTGACAGCACCAACGGCAAAGGCCAGTTTGCTACTTGCGCCTGTTGAAACCATGCCGACGAGTACCAAGGTATCTAGATAGACGTGTGGATTGAGCCAAGTAAAACCAAAACAGAGTAACAAGGCTTTTTTTAAGCTAGTAACAACTTGTCCATCGACAGTGAGCGCGTGTGATAAGCGCACACTGGCATACAGACTTTGGATGCCATAGCCTAGCAAAAATATGACGCCAGCAATTTTGGCAATATTGACGGCCTGCGGGTACTGAGCCGTGACTGCACCAAAGCCTGCGACGCCAGCAGAGATTAAAAACGCATCACTGACTGCGCAGAATAGACAGATAAAAAAGATGTGCTCGCGTTTGAGTCCTTGTTTAAGGACAAAGGCATTCTGTGAGCCAATAGCAATAATGAGTGAAAGCCCTAGCAAAAATCCAGAGGTGTAGTCGGTCGCATTCATAGTTATTTACTTGGGGTCTGTTAAATATTCAAATATTAGGACTGCTGATCGCTAAAATGGTTCCAAACCTTTTATCAAATCAGGCGTATACCGACGTTAATGTCTAGACCTTAGCGAGGTTTACAACGACGTTTGGGGCGATTTTAGCATCAGCCTTTCAGGGCAGGACTATTTTTTACCAATATACTGTGAAATTTTCTAACTTAGAATGACTAAGTGTCCAAAATTTCCCTGCATATTGTCTAGGGCGTGTCCTCAATTCAACCGATAGCAATCTAAATGGGCTAAAAATGGTTAAATCTTGCCAAACATCGTCAAATAGCTGATTAATATCCCGATATTATTTGCGCTATTTTCCTCATTTGACGGCAATTCACCTCATTTTTATCACCATTTTTAAAATGAGGACACGCCCTAAAAAATAGCCACTGCCAGTGCCACATTTGAATGTACAACAGAGCCTAATATTAAAGACCAAAACGTTGACGTTTGCTTACTGGCAGCAGGCTAAAAAACTGTTAAGATAAGTCATCGAGTTATTGAATGCAATAGCATCAACTCACAATAGCAGTAGTAAAATTAAAAAACTGAGTATAGAGCGATAAGTACTACTGAGAGTGCGGCTGATATTTTATTGTTTGTATAGACGTCGCTGTATGGTAGGTAGGCGTGAGTAATGAATGGGTGAGGGGCAGAGTAAAACATGGTCGTAAGTTTGACAAGAATGTTACAGTCATTTGGGCAAGCTCAAGATGACCTGCCAGCCATAGCTGCCAAAAATGCTCAGGCAACGGCTATCAGTCAAGATATAGAGGTGACTGATAACAATGATAAAAACAATCAAGCGGTCAGTCAGCGTTCTGTACTGACGCCTCCTGAGCGTGCTGATCGTATTTGTGAAGCGTTATCGCAAGTCAATGACATTCGCTCGCCCACGCCACTGACCGACCGCTATTTGTCCAATCGCGCTGCGATGCGACCGACCAATAGACCACCTTTTGACCCCGATACCTTGTGGTATCTCAAACATGGACGCTGTCCGATTATGACTGAGCTTGTTGATGTGGTCGATGAAGCCACCCTAAATGCCATGCCTATTGAGGCCGTTGCGATACTAGACCGTATTAACGGCAAGCTCAAGCGCTACCGTGAGTGGAGCAGTGAGCTGAACGAGCAGCAACAGCAGCAACATAACGAGCGTCAGTTTGTCATTGATAAACTCATATCCGAGAGCATTCCAGAAGCGCTACACCATTATGAACAGCTACAGCGCTTTAGCCCGCATCGTACCAAAAATACCATGGTGCAAGGAAAGATGACCGCAGGTGATATGTTGACCGATTTGTTTTTAGAGATTGATTATGAGCTTGATGAATTGCTAGACGAGCTACACCAAACGGTGATGAACAAACTTGCTTCTACCCATCGTTATGTCAAAAGTCGTACGCAAAGCTGAATGGTAGTATTTGCACTCGTTCTCCTTGTTATAGTTAGTCCCAAATAAAATGAGTACAAGTATTATAACGCGCTACTGGTATAAATTTTCCTTGCTTGCTGTGACTGCGCAGACAGAGGCTACGAAAAATTCATCCCAGTAGCACGGTATTCATTTTATAATAAATCGACTATATTCAAGTTTTTAGGACTGCTATAAACATCATTAAAAATAATAATAAACTTGCTAGATCATTCTGCTAAATCATTTTATTCAACCATTAGGACACTCCAATGACCCAAGTAACTGCGATGCTCGTGATGTTTGTTTTATATGGGGTGTTACCAGTAGCAGGGTTATATCTGGGATATCGTGGTATCAAAAAAGTGACCGCACCTAAAATGCTGGAATACAAAGCAATGCCGCAGCTAGGTTACATCCCCGAAAAAAGCTTGCCCGTTGAGGTTAAAACAGCCCTTGAGCAAATCAATGAAAAAGGGGAGAAGCTACGGGTCATTTATGGCGATACCAACAATGATGGCAAGATAGACGATAAAGATACGGTCAATGAAACCTATATCATGATTCAAAATTTGATGGACAGGCACCTACCACAAGCAGTGGCTGACTATCGACGCTTGCATGATTTAGATATGGGGGACGGCGCGCTTGCTGATAGTACTAAGATTAAGCACTCTAACGTCACTGGAAAAGAAGCGTTACTAGACGTGTTGCGCACCATCAATACGCAATTTGACGATTTATTAAATGCCTCCTACCATCAAGACGGCCAAAAGCTACTGGCGACCAATCGATATTTACAACAACGTTTTAATAATCCTGCTATTACTACCGATATTCAAAAGCTCAATAACGATGTTAATAGGGTTAATAGTGTCAGTGATGCTGATACTAAGGTAAAAAGCCAAGCAATTGAAAGTCCAACTGGCGCCAATGACGGACAGGTGAGTGCTGAGGATATCAAACTGTAAATAAAGGCAAAGTCGTATGGTTAAAAGATGAAGGGTAAGCGTATATGAGCATCTTGATAGGCATTGGCATTGTGACGACGGTGACCACCTTCTATTTAGGTAGGAAAGGCTGGCAAGCGTTGCATAAAGCCGTCGGTATCACCCCAGGGGTGCCCACTTATCAAGATTATGATGCACCGTTATCACTATCTACATTATCACTATCTACATTATCACTATCTACATTGTCACCATCTACGTTGTTATCTACCATACATTGGCAACAGCTAACATTGAATACAGAACATCTGAAAGTTTTATCCGAGCCACAGTTGCGTCAATTAAAAGGTATCGACGAAAAGGTAAACAGCTATCATAATTACCAAAAAGAGCAGCAAGCGCAACATAAAACGCCTGAATTCACAGAGTCGCAGTTTGTGCTGCACAAACTCTTGCATACTCGCTTGCCTGAGATGCTAACCAGTTATTATTATCTAACGAAGGCCGATATAAGCACTAACAATATAAGCACTAACAATGTGAGTAATGGCAAAAAAGCGGAAGCCAATGAGTTATTACAGCAGGTATTCAACAATATTGAGAGTCGCCTAGATATATTATTAGCGCAGGAGGAGACGCAGCATTTACAAGACTTACGAGTGATGACACGTTATATGGATAGTCATCGTAGCTAAATCCTGAGTTGGTAAAGTGCTTATAAAAACGCATAAAAAAGCTGCCCATAATGAATATTCATGATGGGCAGCTTTTTTATGGTTTACGCTAAATCTAGCAACGACTTAACATAAATTTCGATTAACGCTTATCGTTGCGATCACGGGTATTGCGCGAACCGCGACTGGCAGGGCTACCGCTACTTTTTGGTTTCGCACTGCCACTACTATTACGACTATCGGTGCGACGCGCTTTAAGTGGCTTATTCTTGATACGTTCTTGCTTTTCTTTCGCGGCGCCATGCAGACCAGTACCGTGGCGTGGGCGTAAGCTGACTAAGTCTGTTAGAGTATTGATGTCTTTTTTATCCAGCTCTAAAAAGCGACCTGTGCGTAGCTCTTTTGGTAACATAATCGTGCCGTAGCGCGTACGCAATAGACGGCTGACTTTGAGACCTTGTGACTCAAATAGGCGACGTACTTCACGATTACGGCCTTCTTTTAGTTTGACGTGATACCACTTGTTGACGCCTTCACCGCCACCTTCTTTGATGTCTTCAAACTGTGCCATGCCATCTTCTAACATAACGCCAGAAGTCAGCGCACGGGCGATATCAGGGGTAACTTCGCCCAATACACGTACCGCATATTCGCGTGTTACTTCGCTAGATGGGTGCATCAAACGGTGCGCCATCTCGCCATCATTGGTAAACAACAATAGGCCAGTTGAGTTAATGTCCAAGCGTCCGACCATGACCCAGCGATCATGAGTTAGCTTTGGCAGACGTTCAAAAACCGTTGGACGACCTTCTGGATCGTTGGCAGAGCAGACTTCGCCTTCAGGCTTATAATATGCCAATACGCGACGACGCTTCTCATTTTCAGCCGTATATTTAATTTGACGACCATCAACACGGATCTCATCGCCTGGTTCGACGCGATCACCAATGGTTGCTGGGCCATTATTGACCGTGACGCGCCCAGACTTAATGACTTCTTCCATCTGACGACGTGAACCAAGTCCCATACGGGCGAGGGCTTTCTGTAATTTTTCATCTTTCATAATCAATTCCTTGAGTCGGTGGGTTTACATTTCTCAATGTATAAATTTGAAGGGCATATTCTACGCTATTTGTGTTATATATGCAGCACTTGATTGTCATTAAAAAATTGCTTTAGTTATTAAAACAAAATATATTCAAATATTTGAATATATTTTAGAAAATTAGGTAACAACTGTCTAGGGCGTGTCCCTAATTCAGTTTGCAATGAATCATAGTACAAGCTAGATACAGCATAGACTTATAATTACGAGCCAATTTCTCGTATCTAGTCGCAATACTACGGAAGTGCTTTAGCCTTGCAAACGTGTTTTCAACTAAGTGTCGTAGTTTATATAAATAGTGATCAAACGCTACATCTGGTTGTTTAGCATTTTTTCTTTTAGGGATGACAGGGCTTATGTTATCTTGCTTTAGCCTAGTTCTAATGGTTTCAGAATCATAAGCTTTATCAGCAATAAAGTAGGTCGCATCCGTTAGCATCTCTATAATATCATCTACCGCTTGGCTGTCGTGGACGTCACCCCCAGTGATTTTAAAATTAATCGGGTTTCCATGCGAATCGACGGCGAGATGAATCTTGGTAGTGGTTCCACCTCGTGACTTTCCAGTAGCTCGAAGCTCTCCTCGTCTTGCGCCGCTTGAATGCTGATGACAGCGGATATAGCTTCCGTCTGCGAATACCCATTCTTCATCAATACTTGCTCGTAGGTCAAAAAAAATTGTTCCCACAACCCCTTTTTTGACAACCTATTAAAACGGTTGTAGGCCGTTTTCCATGGACATAGCTCACTCGGTATATCACGCCATGGCGCGCCTGTACGAAGTTTCCACAATATGGCTTCCATGACTTGTTTGTCGTTTTTCCAAGTATGACAGCCATGAGCCTTCATGGTACTTTGGAGTTGTTCCCATGTATTATCGGTGAGCACTGTTCTTGCCATAATTTAGAGAGCCCTGTTTGAAATAGTCTCTTTATTTTAAAGCCTTTATACTTACTTTTACAGATTAGGGACACGCCCTAATACCTATCATATTTATTGATAATAATATATTAATTAATAATATACATTGATTAGATATACTTAATCAAATTGTATTTCTAAATACGCATATTTGCAAGTCTATAATGTAATCTTTCAATAAATTTTATGGTTAGATGAATTTATTACTATAGTCAGGTCAATATAAAAACGATACAGCGTGACGGGTATCAATTTTTTGTAGCCTCTGTCTGCGCTGGCACAGCAAGTAAGAAAAATTGATATCAGTCATGCATCATAATGTCATACACCCATTTTATTTATTATTGGCTATATAAGGCAGAAGGAAGAGGGAAATAGAAGGTGTTTGTATTCGATCAGTGCTCACTTAGTAAGCACTATTAAGAAGGTCGATAACTGATTGATTAAGAACGTTTACAACGGCTACTTTAGTGAGAAAATAGCAAATATTTAATTATTGCTATTAAGTAAAATTAAAATCTTCTTAACCGTCTAGAGTCACGTATACTAATGAGGCTCCATATATAAAATATGCCCACGGACGAGCACTAGAATCACTATAAGGATATTCAGATGTTAGGAAAAATGATGTATCAGCCGCTGCTGATTAGCAGCCTCATTGAGCACGCCGCCCAATATCATGGTGATACCGCTATCTTGTCAAAAGAGGTTAATGGCGAGATGACCAAGAGTGATTGGCTGACTGTCTCCAACAACTCAAAACGCTTGGCAAATGCACTACAAGCACTGGGGCTGAAGCCATCAGAGCGCATCGCAACCTTGGCATGGAACAATCGCCGTCACCTAGAAGCGTGGTACGCAATATCGGGTAGCGGTATGATTTGCCATACTATCAATCCCCGTTTATTCCCCGAACAGCTTGCCTATATCATTAACGATGCGGATGATCAGGCTTTGTTCTTCGACATTACTTTTTTGCCGCTGATTAGCGCCATTAAAGAGCATATCAAAGGCATTAAGCATTTTATTTACTTGGGCGATAGGGACGAAAAAGTCTTAGAGCAGTTGCCGAATGCTCTGTTCTTTGATGAATTGTTGGCAGATAATAGCCCTGATTTTGACTGGCCGCAGTTTGATGAAAAGCTGGCAAGCTCACTCTGTTATACCTCAGGGACGACAGGCAATCCCAAAGGCATCTTGTACTCTCATCGCTCCTCAGTCCTGCATGCGATGGCTTTGTGTATGCCGGATGTGTCCTCGTTATCTGCCCAAGATGTCTTGCTACCAGTCGTGCCGATGTTCCATGTCAACGCGTGGGGCACACCTTATGCCGCTGCTCTGACGGGCTGCTCTTTGATACTGCCTGGCCCCAATCTTGATGGAGACAGCTTGGTGTCTGTCATTGATGACTATAAAGTGACGGTGGCTTTGGGCGTGCCAACTATTTGGCAAAGTCTGCTAACCGCTGCCAAAAACAAAGGCAGTAAGCTGGACAGTATGACGCGTACAATCGTCGGCGGTGCAGCATGTCCGCCATCAGTCATCAAAACGTTTAGAGAAGATTTTAACTGCGATGCAATACATGGATGGGGCATGACGGAGACCAGTCCGCTCGGTACGATGAACCAGATAAAAGCCAAGCACAAATCACTCAGTAAAGAAGAGATTAATGAGCTGCGTAAATCACAAGGTCGCCCTCCTTATGGTGTCAAGATACGTCTGATGGATACGGAACAAAAAGACCAGCCAGTCGCCGAAGATGGCGAGTCACAAGGGCGCTTACAGATTCGCGGTCATTGGATCATTGATGATTATTTCACTGAAAATAAAGATGCCATCACTACCGATGGCTGGTTTGATACCGGTGATATCGCTACGATTGATGGCGATGGTTATATGAATATCCGTGACCGCTCAAAAGATTTGATCAAATCAGGAGGCGAGTGGATATCTTCTGTGGAACTAGAAAACATCGCTGTGGAGCATCCAGAGGTTAAGATGGCCGCAGCGATTGCAGCGACCCATAAGCAATGGGGCGAGCGTCCAGTGTTGATTGTCGTCAAAGAAGCGGACTCGGCAGTCGATGAAGCGCAGATTCTTGAGTTCTACAAGGGTAAAGTGGCCAGTTGGCAAATACCTGACAAAGTCGTCTTTGTGGATAATATCGTGCTCAACGGCGCAGGGAAAATGATGAAAAATAACTTACGTGATGAGCATGGTGATGTCTTGCTTGCTTAATCATATTTTTTATGAAAAAGTCCGCAAATAAGCGGACTTTTTTTATTTAACGTGCTTTATTCTAGACTTTCGGCATCATTGCGTTTCACAATTTTATGCTGATCTTCTGTGCTATCGACTTTCCAATAGCTGGATATGTATAAATGCGTTTTTGGTATTGGACGCTCTACTTTAAAGTATTGACGTAGGGCGCGCATACTATGGAATTCACATGCCGCCCAGACCGCAGGTTGCCCTGCTAGCCAAGTAAGCGTTTTAGTATGTTCAAGTAATGGGCTGCTTTCTGCATTTGGATGTGCGTTTATTACCCAATGAATGTCAACGTTGTCTGGTTTTTTAAGTAGTTGCTTATCTGCTTCAGTGCTCACCTCAAGGACTGCATAGCCGCGTGCGTCCGCAGGTAGTTGGGCAAGATTGACGGTAATCGCCGGCAGCGCTGTCATGTCACCGATCAATAAAAACCACTCTGCCTCATTATTAATCAGCTTCTTTGGTCCAGGGCCGCCTACCCATATTTGCTCACCCACTTGGGCGTTACGTGCCCATGTTGAAGCAGGGCCTTCTGTCTCATGCAGCGCAAAATCGACATCTATCTCATTATCACGCTGGGCGCTGACAGTATAGGTGCGCATCAATGGTCGAGTGTCATCGCCTTGAGAAAACATCAGCTTGATATAAGCACTTTCTTGATCTGCTGGAAAATCAGTCAGTTCAGCACCGCCAAGTGTGACGCGGCACATATGTGGCGTGATGTATTTGGTCTGAATGACTTCAAGCAATCTTGGATTGGGTTTTGCCATTTTAATACTTCCTTTCATTCCATTGTTTAATACCGTAATGCATCATCTGAGAGAATTTCAATCTACAAAACTGACGTTCTCTGGTAATGGCAAGTTCTATATTACCTAAAAATTGGCTTTTAAGCTGACTGACATTTGCCGTTCAGGTCCCATCCAGCAGTTATTAATATCATAACAAGCGCCGACGTAGGTCTTATCAAACAGATTGTTGATACTCGCGCCGACATTCAGCATTGGATTGATTTGATAATTGCTGCCGATATCTACCAAAGTCACGCTTGGCAGCGCATCTGAGTTTTGTTTGTCAAGTTGCATACCGCCTTCATAGCGCACGCCAGCATTGAGTGTCAGTTTGTCTGTGGCGTAGTAGTCTGTCCAAAGTGTGGCTTTATGCTTTGCCGTTTGTGCTGGGGTGTTGCCGATCACATCAGGGTTGAATTCATCCTCTCTAATCTCAGCATCGGTATAGCTGTAGCTTGCATTGATATCTACCCAGTCATTGAGCATGTGGCTGCCTGAAACTTCAAACCCTTTGGACGTAATTTCACCCGTTTGTGTTTGACTTCTATAGTTGATTTCGTCAGCCACCACTACATTTTTTTGGGTGATATCAAATACTGCTAATGTCCCTTGTGTGGCGCGATCGGCGGAGAGATATTTGACACCAGCTTCTAGTTGATCGGCGGTGGTGGGTCTGAAGGCTTCATTGGTAATGAAATTACTGCCAACGACTGGCTGAAAAGACTGAGAATAGCTGGCATAAGGCGATAGTCCATTATCAAAGTCATAGATAGCTGCGAGACGACCACTGGTTTTCGAGGCATCATTGTCAATAGTTTGATCACTATAGATGGCACCTTCAGAAGCCTTTGTCTGCTTAGTGATACTATCAAAATTATCGTGACGTAAGCCGGCTACTATCGTCAAATCTTGCCATTTCATCTCATCCTGTACATAAAACCCAAGCTGGCTTTGTTCGATGTCTTCATCTTGACGATAAGCGTCTAAAGGCAACATATCGGCATTGATTTTCGAAAAATCTGGGTTAGACAAATCAAGGTTTGGCGTGCCGTCCGCGCCAGCATCATAATAGGTGGCGGTGCTGTCTGTTTCTTGATACTCAATACCAAATAACAGGTTATGGGAGGTATTGGTAGTATCCAGCTGATAAGCAAGCTGATTGTCAGTGGTCCAGTTGTTCATACTTTCATCAGTGGTGTAGGCCACACGGTTTAGTATTTTGTCACTGCCGCTTACAAACCCGCTGTTGTACATATTACGCTGCTGCGCGTCGGCATCGGTATAGCGCAGAATGTGCTTGAACGTCAACTTATCATTGATGTCCCAGTTCACTGTGACATTGGGCATGAATACTTCTTTGCTAAAGCGATTCCATTTGTCACCCGCATAAGCATCACTGCTCAGTTTTCCATAGCTGGCATTATAGACAGTGCCAACGGCAGGTAGCGGAGTGGAGGGCACCATCTCTGGATCATCTTGATAAAACAGATTGGCAAGGACGGACACATCCTCTGTAGGTTGCCAGTCCAATGACGGATTGATCAGCGTGCGTTCTTCTTCTGTGGTCTGCATCTGCCCATCTTTTTTGCGTTTTAATGCCACTAGACGATAATTTAGCGTGTCTGAGATAGGTCCTGTGGTATCGACAGCCACTTCTTTTAAGTCTTGATTGCCGAGTCGCAGCTGCACTTCAGACGCTTGGGTGCTTTTGGGGGTTTTAGCGACTTGATTGACCATGCCACCTGGGGATGCATAACCATAAAGCGAGGATGCTGGTCCTTTTACCATTTCGACTGCTTCTGTTGCGTAAATATCGACTTGTGGCATCAGGTTCCAAGCACCATCGTAGGGCAGTCTTAAGCCATCATAAAAATTGGAGTAAGTTTTAAAACCGCGAATGTTGTATTCGTCAAAGATCGATACGGTACCGCGACTTTCAGCACTCACCCCTGGCTCATAACGTAATGCAGCATTGACACTGTCTGCTTGGCGTTTTTGCAGTAATGCTTGATCGATTCTTGTATAGCTCATGGGCGCATCATTGGGATCTAATGCAGTTTTTGTACCTGTACTGCGATAGCTGTCGGCATAGACAGTAATGCTATCTAAGATGGCTGATGGTGTCGCAGTCTCATCAACATCATTATCAACGTCGTTCTCTACACTATTTTCGATGTTATTCGGTATCGTCTCAGCGTAAGCGGCGTGACTCAGACCCATTGCCAATCCCAGTTGCACGGCGAGTGTTAAACGTTTTTGACGAATGGATGTAGACGTTGAGATAAAACGCATCATAGCTCCTATAAATTATTATGAAATACTAAAAATTAAAAAAGGAATAATAACATTAATGATTATCATTATCATAAAAAATTTACAAATAAAGAGTTTTTGGAGATATTGTATGCAATAGAGCGATGCATACATCGTCAAAATGTATTGTATGTATGCTCTAAATTGGTGTGAGTCAAACAGATTTATATAGACTAAAAATATCTAATATGATGATAATTTCTTACTATAAACGATGGTGTTTAAATCGGTTTCCTCGTATGATACAGCCGTCTATTTGAAATCAACTTTGAGATCAATAAGTGGACAGGATTTATTAAAATTCTTGATAGATTTAGGTTATTCATTGAGCAACCAGAGATTGTTAAAGGTCATATTTATGAACAGAGGTACCCATCAACCAACTAACAATCAACGCTATTTTACGGTATGGCGCTGGCATTTTTATGCAGGCATGTTTGTCGCTCCTTTTTTAGTTATTTTGGCGTGTACAGGGCTTGGGATGATACTCATGTCTAACACCTCAGGGCGAGACAATGACCGTGTGACTGTGCCTACCCCAGAGTCGATGGTGCAAGCACCTGTCGCTACCCAAGCCCCTATCTCCACTCAAGCTAAGAACGCGCTCAACACGCTGCCCGATAGCACATTGGTAAAATACATTGCTCCTCGTGAGAACAATACGGTGGCCTTGTTTCAGGTGGTGTCAGAAGGGCATGACAATATGGTGTCGGTGAATCCTTACACGGCCGATATTGTTGACAGCATACCTACTAATAGTAGTTTGTATAACACTTTTGATGCTATTCATAGTGATTTGCTATTGGGTAAAGTCGGTGACTATATCCAAGAAACCACGGCCTCCTTGACTATTTTAATGATTTTAACGGGATGGTATCTGTGGTGGAAAAAACGTAAATCTTTCAAAGCCATGTTGGTTCCTGATGACAATACCACGATGAAGAAAAAACGCCCATTTTTTCGAACCATCCATGCGACGCTAGGCAGTTGGATATCTATTGTGTTGTTATTTTTCTGCATTTCAGGCATGGCGTGGGCTGGTATTTGGGGCGAGCGAGTCGTGCAGGCATGGAGCCAATTTCCCGCAGGTAAGTGGGGCGTTGCGCCCATACCGCTTTCAATTGACCCCAGCCATAAACACCATGCTGGTATGGATATGACTAACGCCGCGCCGCACGTTCATGGTGCATCACCAGCCGTGGCTCCCACACATGGTGATGTATTAAACACGGGCAGTACCAAAGATGTACCTTGGGTGCTTGAGTTGACACCGATGCCCGTATCAGGGACGACCATGGGTAAGAATGGTATCGCGCCAAATATACCTATTATGATTGATACGGTGGATCGCTTTGTCCGTGAAATTGGTTTTGAAGGACGTTATCAGATGAATCTACCTCAAGGCTCGACTGGGGTATGGACGATTAGCCAAGATTCCATGAGCTACGATATGAAGAGCCCAACCGCGGATCGTACCGTACATATCGATCGTTATTCGGGTAAGGTTTTAGCAGACATTCGCTTTAATGATTACAATCCCTTTGGCAAATTCATGGCAGCAGGTGCCGCTATTCATATGGGTACGCTGGGATTATGGAGCGTGCTTGCCAACGTTTTATTTTGCCTATCGGTCATTGCTATTTCTGTGAGCGGTTATGTTATGTGGTGGCAACGCCGTCCACGTCATTCCAGTGAAAAAGTGGGGCTAAACCCACCAGCACGCGGTCAAAGTTTTTCTATCTGGTGGCCGTTTGCAATTCCCTTACTGCTTGTGTCTATCATTTTTCCAACCGCAATTATTGCTATTATCGTCATCGGATTATTGGACTTTTTGGTGATATCGCGTGTTGGATTTCTACAGAAACTATTAAAATAAACAATCGACTCTTGCTTGTGATGAAAAAATGGGTGTCTTCTAGAAGACACCCATTTTTTAGCCTTATTGCTCTATTCTTAAATATTTATGCTTCAGACCATATGTATACCATTTCCAAAAATTTGGGTAGCAAGGAAGAGGAGTGCAAGTACTATTTTTTATAGAATAAGCGAGATTGACGTCGCTAATCATGCTTTTTGGGATTGGTATTACTTCAACATAGAGATGGCATCGGTACTGGCGCGTTGACGTTCTTCAGCATTCAGCTCGATCAATTTCCCCTCTTTCATCAGCAGCAATCGATCCGCATGCTCAAAGTAGCTGTCATCATGACTGATAATAAAAAGGGTTTTACCCAGCGCTTTTAGCTCAGGAATCAATGATTGATAGAATACGCGACGAAAAGCAGGGTCTTGGTCAGCAGCCCATTCGTCAAGTAACAGTATGTCCTTATGTTCAGCAACAGAGATTAACATAGCCAATCGTTTACGTTGTCCTTGCGATAATTTGTCCGTAGATAAGCGATGATCCGTCACACTGACTTTATCTTGCAAATTTAATTTATGCAGCCAAGTGGTTACTAGCGTCATATCAGGAGCGCTGCCATGACTGCCAATCAATTGTTTAAAAAGATGCTGATCGCTAAAAATGGCAGAAAAAAGCTGTCGATAATCGGTATTATTTTTGGAGTCAATAAGCTGATTGTCTATATGTACAGAGCCAGTGGTAGGGGTAAAAATGCCTGTAATAATCTTTGCAAGGGTGGATTTACCGCTACCATTCGCACCAATCAAAAAGACCACATCGCCACGTCTTAAAGTGAGATTGACGTCTTGTAATATATCATTTGAGTGAGCGGTTTTTTCTGTTACTAAGGCAGACGTATCAGCATCACTGTTGTCGTAACGGTAGTGAATATCGGTCAAAGAAATAGAGTGCCAGTCTGTTGCGGCGGTGTCAGTGGCAAACGCTGAATGATAATCCGCTAGCTCCAATGATTGTATTTTGTCCAAGGCAACTTGCGCTGTTTGCATGGTTGGATAAGCACCAACCGCATGGAGCAGAGGTGACTGCATAAATAGAATGGTTAAAGAAAAAGTGGTCGCTACGCCCATGGGTATATCAAGATAGTTGGATACGGCAAACACCACACCAATCGCTGCAAACATCATGATGTTCGACCAGTTCACTGCCGATAAATGATACGTATCCGCTTTAATAATTCGCTCTTGATAAGACTGGGCATGATTTAAAAAATCATGTTTGTAGAGTTTTTCGGCGCGGTGATGGTTCAACGCGAGCTCTTTACGGCCCTCTATTATCGATTGATAATCTGCATATAACTCATCATTGATCTCTCTGATGGCGGTGAGATGGTGATAGACATGTTTGACCAGAATAGTACTTATCCAGATGGTCATCACAATCCAAACCATGATAATCAGCAATAGCGGCAATGACAGCCAGCCCAAATAAAGAGCGACACCAGTAGACAAAATTACCCCTTGCACCAATTCTGGCATGCGCACAAAGGCAACGGTAATTGATTGGATGTCTGAGGACAGGCTAGCGAGTAATCGCGCGCTACCCAAATGGTCTATTTGTGGGACGTTGGTATCGATGATTTGTTTGACCAGCTTGGTTCTGAGCTCATAGACAAACTTGTGACCCAAACGGGTTAAGGCATATTGTGATAAAAAAGTAGTGACCAACAGCAGTACAACTAAGGCTGAAAATTGACCCAAACTTGCCCACGATAAGGTATTAAAAACAGGCTGACTAATAAAGGTGTGATTGATAAAAGCGATGATGCCCACACTGACAGCCGCATTAACCAAATTAAGAAAAATAACTTTAAGAAAGGGCAGACGATAGTGTGCCCAAATCATGTGGTATAAAGAAACGGTGGTGCGAGAGGACATAGTGGCTCAATAATAGAATATTTTTTTGCGTATTTTTGATAGCTTGGATTCAACATTGAAGTGCAACGCACCCGAAGCTAGATTTTACCTCAAGAGGTGTTCTAAACCCTAGCACCTTTCTAGGTCGATTATTTAAACTGTCTTCAATCGACTGAACTAAGTGCATGCATAGGTT
>NZ_JBEOOZ010000038.1:0-16958 GCF_040309625.1 Psychrobacter sp. 78a-MNA-CIBAN-0178 | reverse complement strand
TTTATGATTATGTTTGATGATCGTATTAGTAAGCACTTAATCTAAATGGCAGTTACACAGAATTCGGGATGGGCTCGTGCTTTATAGCAATATCCTCAATATTTTTGGCACGGCGAGTGCCTTGTAACTCTTCAAACTCAGCTTGGATCGCCTCTTCATAAGCCGCATATTTGTTGTCGGAGAACTTCAAGAATATCAGACCTAAGACAGGCGTAGCATATTCGTTAGGTTTAAGATCAGTATTGGCTCTCAGGGTATCTGCTGCTTCCCAAAGTTGGTCTTCTAAGCGTTTGATGTCTTCTAATTTCATGATTTTCCTAAATTAAACAGTTATGGAGATGTCGAAATCTATTACTTGGATAGACTTTGATACTTTTGTGCAATAAATCATATAAGTCTTTTTTACTATTGAAGCATTCGCTTTTTATTTCTAGCTTCAATCGAAAGCTTCCGTATTGCCCTTGTGCTTGATAGTGTCTGCGCTTCTAGTCGATACCTGCCTACATGCTCTTAATTCACAAGTGTTATATTATCTGTATGGCATTCCCTTTTGCTATACTAGCGCATAAGCTCTATTTACCTATTCGCAAAGTGTCTTTTTGTATACCTTAACGACAGCATTTTACTATACAGCACGTTATTTTATAATTTTTTGTCCGTTCTTTAAGAAAAAGTAGCTCATTATATTTTATGGATATCCAATGTTATTAAAAGAAGAAATGTTAGGCGTTTATCACGAACTAATCAACTCATCTGAGATTCAAAATATTGAAGCCAAGCGTGCCACAAACAGTATTGGCGATTCAGTAATGCAGACTGTCTGCTCGTTTGCTAATGAGCCTAACATTAGTTGTGGATATTTACTATTAGGTGTTTCAGAACCAAATGAAAATCACGAGAAGCACTGGGTAAGCGGCGTTGATGATGTGGATAAAATTCTTAATGACCTACAAAATAACTGTCGCAATCAATTTAATACAGCTATTCATATAGACGCTGGCATTCTCGATTTAGAAAATAAAAAAGTTATTGTAATCAAAGTTTTCGAACTTGATGCAGCTTCTAAGCCTTGTGGTTTTATAAGTAGTGGCAAAAAAAGCAAAAACTTTACTAAAACTGGTATATGGCGGCGCGGCATCAATGGTGATTATGAAGCTAAAATTGAAGATCTTTATGACATTATTGCTTCTAAAACTGGTCAATCATTTGAAAATATAGTTCTACCAGAAGCTTCTTGGTCGGACATTGATCCCGATGTGATTGCATTTTATCGAAAGCAACGAGCTAAAGTACAGCCTGATGCAGTTGAACTAGATTATAGTGATACTGACTTACTTCTTTCTTTTAATTTGATTCAAGAAAAGAATGGAGTATTCAAACCGAATATTGCTGGCTTATTATTGTTCGGCTCTTCATTAGCACTTCGTCGTCATCTTCCTATGGCTCGTGTTGACTACATTCGTAGTGCAGGAACACAATGGGTTGAACATAGTGATGAGCGATTTATTTACACAAAAGATTTTCGTGAGCCCTTAATCTTAATGATACCTCGAATTGAAGCAATGATTATGGATGATATGCCCAATCATTTTCGCTTAAACGAAAACGAGCTGCAAAGATCTGATGAGCCTTTATTACCGCAAAGGGTTGTTCGAGAAGCTTTAGTAAACATGGTTATGCATCGTGACTATTCTGAAAATCAACCTTCCCAAATTAACCGATACAAAGATCGATTAGAGTTACAAAATGCTGGTTACTCTCTAAAACCCTTAGACGCATTAGACAGCTCTAGCTCGTTAACACGCAATCCGCTAATAGCCTCTGTGTTATATGATTTGAGGCTGGCAGAAACTAAAGGAAGTGGCATTCGCACTATGAGAGCTAAACTTAAACAAGCTGGGCTAAGTGAGCCTAAGTTTGATAGTGATCATACTAGAAACTACTTTAAAGCTACTTTTCTTTTACATCAATTAATGGACGATAAGCAATTAAAGTGGCTTGAAGCTTTTGATAATCATGATTTGTCAGACGATGATGCTATGGCGCTTATGCTAGCTCACGAAACAGGTGCAGTTGATAACAGTACTCTTAGAGAAATAACTAAATTAGAAACATTGTCAGCAAGTCGCCTTTTATCTAGGCTTTGCAAAAAAGATTTATTACAGAAGCAAGGTGGTGGGAGCTCTACCACCTACACTCTAACTGAGCACGCCTTGGGCTTGAACCCTAGTGGCCGAATCAAAAATAATAAAATCAAACAAAATAACTTAGGAGCTAGCGATCAAACCTCAGGAGCTAGCGATCAAACCTCAGGAGCTAGCGATCAAACCTCAGGAGCTAGCGATCAAACCTCAGGAGCTAGTGATCAAACCTCAGGAGCTAGTGATCAAACCTCAGGAGCTAGTGATCAAACCTCAGGAGCTAATGATCAAACCTCAGGAGCTAGTGATCAAACCTCAGGAGCTAGTGATCAAACCTCAGGAGCTAATGATCAGTATTTACTAGACCTTTCAGATATAGAGAAAATAGAAGATCTACCACAAAAAACTTTAAGCCAACTAAATGACCTTCCTAAGAAGGCTTCGATGAAGCAGATACAAGGTATACTTCTTCTTCTATGCAATCAGCAGAAATTTAGTACAGAGGAATTAGCAAAATCAATTAATAGAAATTCAGACTATTTACGTACAAAATATATCAATTCACTTCTAAGTAAGGGACTACTAAGTCAGACGTATGCTGAAACTCCTAACCACCCTAACCAAACATATTCAACAACTGAAGCTGGTATAGAATGGTTAAGCAATGAGAATAATATTGTACCGAATATAAAGAAGCAGGATGATTAACATCATCGCTTCTCATTGTCAGACCGTTCACGATCAATTTTTGGCATAGATGCATTGAGCTTACTTTCTGTCATTCCATGTTTGTAAGCATTGTACTGCCACAATACAAACATTTGCTTATATCGACGGTTTTGCTCCTTGAGTTCTGCAAGCTCTGCTTCTAAGTTAGCAATCCTTGAAGCTGCTGCATTTAAACTAGCGGGCCGAGGCTTAGTAGGCGATTTCCCCTTAAGTGTGTCTTTTTTAGCTTGGTAAGCAGCCGTAATGGTCTCATGAGCGCTTAGAGACTGTCTTGTAGGCTTCTTGCCTACAAGCGGCTCTACATCCTCGCAAATCGCTGCCCACGTAATTTTAGGCTCATCCCAACCTCGAATTAGATTGACGATAGCTTGTATTTCTTGTCTGTTGAGATTTTTAGCCAAAACCGCCTCCAAGTATATCTGTGAGATCCTCTAAAATTGATGCTTCTTTAAATTCAACATCATTCTCAACAACCATACTTATAGACTTCTTTTCAGCAACACGACGTAACTGGCTGAAGTCATTACCACGAAGCTTAACTTGTGCACCGTCATCTATATCTGGGTTCTCTAGAATACAGATAAGATCACGCAATCTATTGGCTGTTTTTATATGGTGATTTAACCACCTATCAGCACCAATATCACCTTCTTTAACTGCTTGTTCAGCTTTAACTAGTATCTTCTCTATTTTATCAAGACGTTCTTTCATACGAACTAGTTTTGCTGCATCGCCTTTGATGCATACTTGCTCGGTACAATTGATACAATCTCTATATTTTTCACACGGACTCATTGTGAAGTCGTGTACACAAAATCCATATTCTGTGACATGAGCAGCAGCTTGCTCAAGGGTATTAAACTCTTGAGCAGTGACTGGAAGATGATTTTCCACTTTACCTAAAGGGCCAAAAAGCGCTTTCGAGGGATCAATCCTCTCTGCCATAGCGACCATTTCATAGTCAGCCATGTGGTTATAGGTGCGATTTTGTTTTACATCCGCTCTACCAGACCATTTAGCTATTTCAAGGTTGGATAAACCACCCCGCTGTGCAATAGTATTGAGCAGGTGGCGAGCTTGATGCGATGTGACTTTTAATCGTTCACCATCGTTGTCAAAATAACCATACCTATCAAATATAGTTTTATGTTTACCTTCCAAAGCTGGACGAGTACCAATATCATTGTTAAAAAAGTTCGTATCAGGCTTTTTAAGTTCAGTAGGCAAACGCGGTCTATTACCATGGAATTGATTGGCATTTAGTGCAAATAGTGCATTCGAGAACTTAATACCTTTATCTTCATCGAACCATGGAAAACTATCAGGTAATCTACCTTTTACGTGCTGCCAAAGACTATCTAAGGTATTCATTCCATCATGGTGATCAAGGCCTCTACCGTTTAAACTAGAGTAACAGATGTCTTTAGTATCATAAGCTAGCCCTAACGCTTGACAGGCTTGCTCCATGGTAAGTGGCTTATCGTCGGCTACGTTCGGACAGTTCTCGTGTCGATAAAACTTATTAGGATTATCCTCAATCCATTTAGCAAGCTTACGAGCTTCCAAGGATAGATTTTTAGCTCTATCAACGGCGATTTTGGCCACTTCTACCATGACGGTAGGTATCCACTTAATATCTCCTTCATATCCTTTCCCAGCAAAAAATCGCCATCCATAGCGCTCTACACCTTCACTATCTTTTTCAAATACTTCACAATCTACTGGTAATGCCATTACCTCAGCAATTCGAGAGGGTGCAGACATTAACATTGCGAATATTGATGTTGTGAAAACATCTCGCTCTTCCGCAGGATTACTAGCGAATATTTCGGCTAATGCGTTAAGAGCTATTTCGTTAGGTAACTTTTTTTCTCTATTTTTTTTTGCTTCTTTACCTGTTCTGGTAGTATCTGTTGGACGGGAAATAGGATTACGCCACAATTTTAAATTCGCATTAATAAGCTGGTTATCAGTTACAAACTCAGCCAATCTCTCAATCTCTCTCCCACAAGCATAAGCAGCTCCCTCACTATAATACTCTCTCGCCAAAGAAGCAGCCTCATCTAGACAAGTAATAGATAACCCTGTAATTAATGCTTCTTCATTTACTTGTATAAGAGCGGCCTCTAACACTCGAAGCGCTTTGAGCTCATTTTTAGTACCAGTAGGTTTATGACCTTGTTGATAACGAAAATATGCCTTGGCGAACTCCACAAAACTTTCATCCATTAACTCTTCTTGCTTCGGCTTACGTGTTGTGACACCAAGCTTTGCAAATACAGCTACCTTTGGCCAAACATAAGCATCCCAATCTAAATCAGCGCCAAATACCGTTAAGTCTTCACGACATTCAATTATAAAAGCTTCTAAGTTAGCTGCGGTTGTTAGCTCCACTTTAGACTTAAACTGGAAAACATTAGGCATGATCAACACCTCTCTGCTCATTAAGTTCAGCATGACGCTTTTCACAGCGCATAATAACATCAGCTACAGCAACGATGCTCCTATCCAGTATTGCTGCTACCTCTATATCACCAGTAATATCTTTGATTCGCTCTCGTTCATCCAGTAAGTCCTGATATACCTCTTTATGAGGACCATCAAGCCACGGCTGGAAATGAATACAGGTATAGCAAGGTATAGGAACGTTTGCACCGCAGAATCCATGCTCTCCACACGTGCCTATATTAGAGCCTTCTTCAGTACGAATTCGACTACTAAGATCATTACCACGCTCAGCATCTCTTTCTGAATCAACTAATACACCTGCAAAAGCTTGCGCATAAGGAGCAAGATGAAAACCAACTGCTTCATCTAAACGCTTTACATGCTCAGGTATGTTTTCAATATATATACCAGCCGATTGAGTATCCCTATGATCTAGCAGCTCTGCTATAACTAACTTACCAAACCCTTCACGAGCAGCTCTAGTGCCTGTAGTATATCTAAGCCTATAAGCGTCAATAGGCAACTCACCACCTGTTCTTTCTGAGTTAATACCTGCTGCTGCTACTACAAGTTGTAAGGTGTCTGTCACTTTATTAGATGCAATGTGCAACTTATCACTTACTAATAAAGCCCTAAACTCAAAAAGAGATCCCACTTTTTCAACCCTTTTATAGTCAGGGAACAGAGGAACTTGCTGACGATCATCTTCATTTAGCTCAATACCAAGACTCTCTTCAACCAACGAAATAGCACTTTTTGACTGAGCTGAAAGAATAGCCCATAACTCTTGTGTTACAGCAAGAGGATTAAATTGAGTTCTAAATCCTTCACTATGTTTTGCTCTAGGTATGTTAAGTATATAGAAGGGATCACCTCTCTTATTTGTTCCGCATAAAATATCTATAACCCTTAAGTGAGAAATTTGAACTGGGCGACGACCCGTATTGCTAGTAACAAGTGAAATCGCAAACTCGTTGAGTGTAATTAGATTTTGTTCAAACGCAGTAACCGCACCTTCATTAAAAGCTTGAAGTTCATTGTCACTCAAAGGGCCTTCTTGAGGATCTTGACGCTTAACAGCATCCCCTTTCTTATTACCTTTAATCGTCCAACTGTCGAGCAATCGAATTACATCTTCATCCACACCATAATAGCCAAGCTCATACCATTTTCTTAAGAACCCTCTAACCGTACCTAAATACCACTCATGAGATTTACCCAAGGAAGCTCTATAATTGATTAACATAGTGTCATTAATTACAGAAGAACCTGTGCTTTTAATCATATGATTGAATCTAGCAACTACATTATAAGTGTGGCTAGCTGAATAATTGGAAGCATAAAAGACTAGTGCGCTAATACAACCATCTAGAACTCTATCATTCAGTTTCTGATGAATATAATTTAAGTTAATAGTGCTATTTTTGTCTAACACCCATTCTTTTTCATAGATTTTGAAAGAATAACCTTTTGTTTTCGCATATATTTTTTTATTGCTTTTAGAATGCTCTGCATCAGTAATATTAGGAGTTTTAACAGCTAAGTTATTCATTTGATAATCCTTGTTCTGGTAATCGAGTACCATTATTTGACTGAAGCGCTAAAGCTGCCTTCTTAGCTTGCTGTTGGATAAATCTTTTATTGTAATGCATCGCTGTACCAGAACCCGATTTCCATCCCATAATATAGGAACGAATTTGTTCTTGTTTTTCCTCACTTACAGATTCATCCATTGAGTCCATTTTTTCTGAAAACTTATAATTCCATGTATGACGTAGCTTATGACCAGTTAATATATGAAGCTGAGGCGATACAAACTTTACGATATTAAAAATTTTGTAATAACTAGACTTGGATATAGGCTGCCCAACTGTCGGTCCTTCCTTGTGAGTAACAAACAGAAAATCGTTTTTCCTAGCATTACTAACTTTACGCCTGTCTTTCGTAACGTATTCGTGCAGCTCTTTGCTGAGAACCTCTCCAATAGGTATGGTACGTTCTAACGTTTTAGCATTTGGTTCTTGTATTCTCGGATCTTCTTTCTCATCAGCCCGTCTAATTACTTTCAACTGATGTCTGGAGAAATCGATGTCACCTATTCTTAGGTTGAGAAGTTCACCACCTCTAATTCCAAGATAGTATAAAATTAAGATGATCACACGATTACGGCGTTGTACTTTTTGGCTAAATGGATTAAGAGGAGATTCTAGCCTTATCACCTCAAACAATACTTCCAATTGTTCATCATCAAGAGACTTGTCCTTGTCTCGATTTCTACCTCTTTTTCTTGGGCGTCGTGCTTTAATTTGTGTTTCCATGCTTTTAATTTTTCTAGCTTCAGCAGCGTTTGGCTGTTTTATTAAATGACTAGAATACCAACTTATGTATTGAGCAACTGTAGTCAGACGCATGTAATGAGTTATAGAGCTAACTACATTCTCAGCCTTCCCGATACGTGACGAATTTCTATTAATGGTCTTTGGAAGACGTTTTTGAGTATAGTCACGTAAATCGTCTAATTCATTAATCCCAATAAACTCTCGGCTTATAACTCTCTCTTCAAGATCAATATTTCTTTCCTTTAGGAACTCAAGAAAAATTACTAAGTTATTAGCAGCTGATAACATAGTTGAAAACGAGTCTGATTTATTACGAATCTGAGTTGTGATAAATAGATTAGGATGATAGACAGGGAGCTGTGTTATTTGATCGACGACCAAACAATAACGCTCTCCACTATTCATTGAAAAAGCTGTTGTTCCGAAAGATTTTCTCATCGCAATACCCTAATACTTTACATATTTACAAGGTACACTATATCCATTATTTACTCAATATATTCTTTACGTTATTTTATTTATATATATACTATTAACCCCCGTGATTACGGGGGTTAATAGTATATTCTTTACATATAAGTCTTAGGTAAATCCTAAAATGGGATATCATCATCAACTGGGCCATCTGGCATTGCTGTCGGTTTTGATTGAGCAGGTGTTTGCGCTGGATTATTGAACTGATTCGACTGAGCAGGCGTATTTTGGTTGTTATTAAAACTATTCTGATTACCGCCTTGCGAAGCTGCCGCGCCCGCTTGGTTGTAACCACCTTGCTGTGCTGACTGGTTGTTTGCTTGCTGACCAAAATTATTCTGACCGCCTTGGTTGCCATAGCCGCCTTGATTTTGACCACCTTGGTTATTATTACTGAAGCCGACATTGTCTTGACCACCCGTGGCACCATCTAGCATTTGCATTTGCTCAGCACGAATCTCAGTAATATAACGATCTTGACCATTGGGATCTTGATATTTACGCGTACGCAAGCTGCCTTCGATATAGACTTTGCTGCCTTTACGTAGATACTGCGCAGCGATTTCGCCTAAACGATTAAAGAGTGAAATACGATGCCATTCGGTGGCCTCTTTCTTTTCACCACTTTGCTTGTCTGTCCATTGTTCTGATGTCGCAACCGAAATATTGGTCACGCTACCGCCATTACTAAATTGACGTGCCTCAGGGTCTGCTCCAAGGTTACCAATGATGATAACTTTATTAACTCCGCGCATAGTTCCGTCCTTTTACTTATGAATAATTTAATTACAAGCTTTAATCGAGTTTTTAATATAAACAATTAATTCTATCAGTAATATGGTTTTACTTTAACTATTTTCTTTTAAAATATCTAGCAGTCTGTGGGCAAGATACGACAACACCTGTCGTGAATAATTTATAAGCTAAAATCTGGCTGACTTATAGCAATAAAATATCCTTCTCGGTCAATACCCCCCCTTTGCGAACCATTATTTAACTATTTAGAATCATTGTTATTGCGATGCATACTAAGAGTAACACTACCCAGCTCTACGCCAAATTTTTTCATGACCGAGCGATTGAGCATGACATCTTTATTGACTAAATACATCCAATCATCGAAATTCACTTTATAAGTTTTGTCGTCGACGGGCAACTCTAACAGATACTGCCAATGCAGTGTATTACCCGCGACCTCACCTTTTGCTGCACCGATGACATCGCCTGCCGTGCCTCTCCAGCTACCATCAGCTTGCTTGGTCAATCGCCATATGCGCTGCGACTTTGTGCCATCTGCCCATGAAAACTTCTCATCCAAAACAATAACATTTTCGCCTTCGTGAGTGGCATCAATATCGACATAAAAGCGTTTTTTGACCTCGCCATTACGACCCTGAAACATGCCCCAGCCATCGATTTGACCGGAGAAAAACTCATGCATATCGAGCGTTGGTGTGGTGTTTTGATACGCCTGAATATTTTGAGTGGCGCAGCCTGTCGTCAATAGCGTGACCGCTAGACCCATACCAATCGCAATCTTAGCCATCGAGCGATGAACAATGGCTGACGGCGTGGCGGTCTTCGCATTGATGCCGACCACCTGACTAGATAGCGTATTAAATTTGCTCATATTAATTCCTTTTAAACAGAGATGAGAATTCGACTTTAGGCAAACACCCTGATGATTTAAGCCGTTTTCATTTAAACAATGTGTATTTAAAGAATGCGTATCAAAACGACAGCGATCTATTAAGTTTTGAGGCTAACGACAAGCGATCTGTTAAATATCGAGCGGGCTTTGTGCCAAATGTGACAGCTCTTGTCTCGACAAATCTGTGAGCTGGGTTTTATCTAGTTTTAAATACGCCACTTGCTCTTTTGCCATGACGACCAGTTCATCCACGCCATCTACTGCCAACATTTGCCGTGACCAATCTTGGATATTAATATTCTTGGGAATAGTCACCGTGGTACTTGATAAATACGGCGGATCAGCGATGGGAATAATGAGTATCAACGCCACTGCCATCACTGCTGCAAGGATACCCCATGCTAACAGATTAGGCTGGCTCAATAATAGACCACCCATCGCCCCACCGACGAAAGCGCCAAAGAACTGGCTAGAAGAATTGAGTCCCATCGCGGTTGCTTTATTAGCCACTGGCGCACGCTTCGATATCCATGAGGGAATCGTTGCCTCGAGCAAGTTAAAGCCCATAAAATAAAGCAACAATCCTAAAATGATACCGATGCCGACCTGACTGCCTAATGCCAGTATCGCGAGGGCTGCGGTCATCAAGCCAATCGCCGCCAAGAATACTTGACGCATTTTGCGTTTCTTTTCAGCGATGATAATGAATGGAATCGCAACGGCAAAGCCAATAAATAGCAATGGCAAATAGACCAAACCCTGCTGGCGTACCGATAGACCCATCACGTCACTCAGCTGATGCGGCAAGATAACAAAGATGGCGGTCATCGTTAAATGCAGGGCAAAAATACCGATATGCAAACGGTTTAAATCGCCAATTTTGAGCACTGTCGCTAATTGCTGCCCAATCGATTTATTATCAAGATTATGCTTAAGCACCCGTAGCGGTGTCGGTACAAAGAAAAGCAGTAGCATCGCTAGCACCGCAAAGCCTGCCGTGAGCCAAAACAGCCCGGAAATACCAAGCGAGCCGACCAATAGAGGGCCGAAAGCAAAAGCCAACATGATAGAGGTCGCAATGGTCAAGCCCATCGTCGCCATCGCTTTGGTACGCATCTCTTCTCGTGTCACATCAGCGAGTAATGCCATCAATACCGCAGAGACCGCGCCACTACCTGCCAGCGCCCGCCCGATAATGACTTCGTAAATATCTGTGGCATTTGCCGCAATGATACCACCGAGCGCAAATAGCACCAGACCCAAAAAGATAATTGGCTTACGCGGAAACTTATCCGCAGCAAGGCTCATCGGTATCTGAAAGATAGCTTGCCCTAGCCCATAAATACCGACCGCCAAACCGATCAAGAATGGCGTCGCATGCGCATAATTATCACCATACACAGAAAAGACGGGCACAATCATAAACAGACCAATCATGCGCAAGGCAAAAATGCCACCGACCCCGAGGATTGCCCGTTTTTCTACGCTATTCATACTTGCCTCACTGGTTTATCACGTCACAACTGGGCGCTAGCCATTATTATAATAGATAGCGCCACTATCCTTATAGGTCAAGTGTGCGTCTCAAAAGATATCAAGAGCCATTTACTCTATGGCAAATGTCCCTTAAAAAAGTACGCACTGCTTCGCCCAACCTATAATGCAAGCCCCACAGTATAAAACATTCACCGTTTGGTTGCCGAGACTTTTACCTTCCTACCAGTTTTTGTCCATGTCTTTTTAGTTAGAGGTTTATGCGGCTCGCCTCGCTATGCTGCTTATATGAGATCACTTCATTCATTTTACTCGACAATTTTGTTACCAAGTGCATCTGATGCGTCATCGCACCTTGAATAATGCGCCTATCATGACAATAAAGTAAAACGTCGCTGACATTCTCGCCTGACAGAATCATTGTATAGCGACCACTATTTATATAAAACAACGACAATCGAAACATGTCATTTGGCCAATAAATTCACTATTATCAGGCTAGTCTATTACTTGTAATTTATGCATTTGGCTGTTAAATACCACTAGCCATTAAATACCAGTTGAATGACTAGCAACGGTTTGAAAGCGCCCTTCAATGTTTACTAATAATAAATTTCAATAACAACCAACATTGACCGATAAAAATCAGATATTAATAAAAATCAGAATTTCTGTAGAAATGCTCATTGTACAAAAGCAACAACCCATTTAAAACCATGATCTAGCCAGTGACATAACCAGTCTTTCTTAACATTATATATACTCATTTCGAATACCATTTTAGCAAATAGGAAACCTATCACCGATGGCACATGACCATATTGCAATACGCGGCGCACGTACGCACAATCTAAAAAATATCGATTTAGACATTCCACGCGATAAATTTGTGGTAATCACCGGTTTATCAGGTTCTGGTAAATCTTCATTGGCGTTTGATACGCTTTATGCTGAAGGGCAACGCCGTTATGTTGAAAGTCTTTCCGCTTATGCACGTCAGTTCCTCTCGCAAATGGAAAAACCAGATGTCGATAGTATCGAGGGCTTATCGCCAGCGATTGCTATCGAGCAAAAATCAACCAACCATAACCCGCGCTCAACGGTTGGGACGATTACCGAGATTTATGACTATTTGCGTCTGCTCTATGCGCGCATTGGTACACCGTTTTGCCCTGAGCATGGCGAGCCAATGGTTGCGCAGTCGGTGACCGAAATGGTCGACCAAGTGATGGCGTTGCCGGACGACACTAAACTGATGATACTGGCGCCAGTCATTCGTGAGCGTAAAGGCGAACATACGGTTTTGCTTGAGCAATTGATTGGGCAAGGCTTTGTGCGCGTACGCGTCGATGGCGATGTTTACGATACCGACGAGCTACCAACGCTCGATAAAAAGAAAAAGCATACGATTGAAGTCGTCGTTGACCGCTTTAAAGTCCGTGATGACTTAGGCAACCGTGTCGCTGAAAGTTTGGAGACGGCTCTACGTTTAGGCCAAGGTTTGGTGACGCTACACTTTATGGATGGCAATCCAAAAGAAGGCGGCGATGAAAACCAAGTCATGTCAGCCAAGCATTCTTGCCCTGTTTGTGATCGCGCCGTGTCTGAGCTTGAGCCGCGCATGTTCAGTTTTAACAATCCGTATGGCGCTTGCCCAAGCTGTGATGGTCTCGGTAAACGTCAGTATTTCTCAGCCGAGAAGCTGATTACTCATCATGAAAAATCCCTCAATCAAGGGGCGATTAACGGTTGGGATAAGCGCCACGCCTATTACTTTGGCCTGCTCTCTACCGTCTGCAATCATTTCAAAATTGATATGGATGCACCGTGGCAAGACCTGCCAAAAGCGCAGCAAGATCTCATCATGCAGGGCTCTGGCAAAGAAAAGTTAACTTTTAACTTTACCGATGAGCGCGGTCGTAAAACCAATAAAACCGTACCATTTGAAGGCGTGCTACCTTATCTAGAGCGTCGTTATGCCAAAACGCAGAGCAATCTTGTGCGTGACGAGCTGGCTAAATATTTAGCTGATACCACTTGTAACGTCTGTGATGGTGCTCGACTAAATGAGATATCACGCAATGTCCGCGTTGATGATCAAACCATCGCCCAAATCGTTAAGCTGTCTATCGGTGATGCTGCTGACTATTATAAAACGCTAAAGATTGGCGGTCATAAAGGCGAAGTCGCGGAAAAAATCTTTAAAGAGATTAACGAGCGCTTAAACTTCCTTGTCAGTGTCGGTCTTGATTATCTATCACTCGCCCGCTCTGCCGAAACCTTATCAGGCGGTGAAGCGCAACGTATTCGTCTTGCCAGCCAAATTGGCGCGGGTCTGATGGGCGTGATGTATGTCCTTGATGAACCATCAATCGGTCTGCATCAGCGCGATAATGATCGCTTATTAAAAACTCTAACGCGCTTGCGTGATTTGGGCAATACGGTGTTGGTCGTTGAGCATGATGAAGACGCCATTCGTCAAGCGGATCACGTCATCGATATCGGTGTCGGCGCGGGCGTACATGGCGGTCATATCATCGCTCAAGGTACGGTCGATGACATCATGGCCAATAAAGAATCGCTGACTGGACAATATATGTCTGGTAAGAAAAAAATTGAGATTCCAAGCATTCGTCGTAAAGCCAAAACTATCGATATGGAAGTTAAAGGGAAAGCTAAGCCGAAAAAAGTCCCTATGACTATTGAGCTAAAAGGCGCATCCGGCAACAACTTACACGACGTTGATTTGACCCTGCCAATCGGAATTATGACTTGTATCACTGGCGTCTCGGGTTCTGGTAAATCAACTTTGATTAACCGTACCTTAATGCCACTTGCGGCCACCCAGTTAAATAATGCGTCAACACTCATCGCTGATAAGCATGACAGCATCACTGGTCTTGAGCATTTGGACAAAATGGTCGATATCGACCAAAGTCCGATTGGTCGTACGCCGCGCTCAAACCCAGCGACGTATACCGGTGTCTTTACACCAGTACGTGAGATGTTTGCGCAAACGCAAGAAGCACGCGCCCGTGGTTACAAAGCCGGTCGCTTTAGCTTTAACGTCAAAGGCGGACGCTGTGAGATGTGTCAGGGTGATGGTCTTATCAAAGTTGAGATGCATTTCTTACCTGACATGTATGTGCCGTGTGATACCTGTGAAGGCAAGCGCTATAACCGCGAGACGTTAGAGATTCATTATAAAGGCAAAAGCATTGCCGACGTGCTCGATATGACCGTCGAAGATGCGACTGAGTTCTTCTCCGCCATTCCCGCGATTTATCGTCGTCTGCAAGCGTTGATGGATGTCGGTCTTGGCTATATCCGTTTGGGTCAATCTGCGCCAACGCTATCAGGTGGTGAAGCCCAACGTGTTAAACTAGCACGTGAGCTTGCCAAGCGTGATACCGGACAGACGCTGTATATCTTGGATGAGCCTACCACTGGTTTGCATTTCCATGATATCGATAAGTTGCTGCATATCCTGCATACCTTACGCGATAAAGGCAATACTATCGTGGTCATCGAGCACAATCTTGACGTCATCAAAACCGCCGATTGGGTAATTGATCTTGGCCCTGAAGGCGGTAAAGGTGGTGGACTGATTATCGCGGAAGGTACGCCTGAAGAAGTTGCAGAAGTAAAAGGCTCATATACAGGTGAGTTCTTGAAGCCGATGCTTAAGCAAGGGTTAAAAGAAGTGAGCTAATACAATTTAGTTAATTAATTAATAATTGATAAAAGGCTACTCTTTAGGGAGTGGCCTTTTTTGTTGGTGATGATATATAAAATAGACTTTAAAAACTCTATTTTATAGAGTATAAAATCTTGACATTTGTTGCTCAAACATTACTGATAAGTTATAATCCTTATCTTATTTACCAAAAATTTAAGCAACTTTCTAGTACTTAACCTTGCAGAAATGTGCTCGGGATATTGCACATGAAGATAAAGTAGAAAAAAAATGGCTCTTATTAATTGCCCTGAATGTTCTAAAAAAATTAGTGATCAAAGTCTCTCTTGTCCTAGTTGTGGTTTCCCTACTCCTTCAGAACAGATAGATAACAGTAGCTCACTAGCAGATAGTCGCCAAAGACAAAAGAATAGTGGCTGTTCTGGCGCAACTATCTTCCTAATCATTATTATAGTTCTTATCGGCTTTTGGCTTGTAAGTGCTTATGATGGCTATACAGAAAAAGCAAGACAATACAATGAAGTGCAGTCAGAACCTGATAAAGAATCACCACAAGTCCAAGAATCAGTATTTGATTCTCCATTAACACAGATACCAATGTTACTTTCTGGTTCAGGTGAAAATGGGCGCTATTTCCTCATCTCTCACTTTGCATCTTATGGCATTGAAAATGTTAAGTATGCACGTAGAGGGAACGAGAGTGATGCTTATGGAGAAATGCAAATTGACTGCGCAAACGATAAGATAAGAAAAACCTCATCAGATAATCTTGAGGTCTTAACATCAGCAGACCTAGGGGATTGGTATACGCCAACACCGGATTGGACAGATCAAGATATTGTTAACTTCATATGTCCAACCAAAAAAGTAGTGTCAAAAAACATAGAACATCATGAAGTAGTTGAGAAAATAGTAACGCTAGAAGCTCCAAAGAACGAAGTAGTTGAAAAGGTAACATGGGAGCAATTCAAGCCAGAGCCAGTGATATCAGTAGAAGCAAGACCGAGGGAAGTTTTATTATCAAATGCCCCCTCGGGTAGTGAGAAAGAATATAAAGTACGGGAAACACCAATAGAAACAAAAGAACCTTACAACGAAAAAGTAGTTAATAAAGCAGCGGACGATAAAAGAGAGAGAGACATAGCCCGTAGAAAAAGTGATGAGCGAGCAATATGTGAACAAGCTATAAAAGTAAACAGCGCTTACCTAGGGAAGGACGATCCGGAATATAGTCAGTGGAAGGCAATTGAGCGTGCCAATTGTATGCAAGATAAACTAGATGAGTGAAATTAGTAGATACAAATCGGTGTTCTTTGTAAGTAATGTATCAAAATAAGCCCAGAAGCGAATTAGACAGAACAAATATAGTCAATTTTGACTATGGGAATAAGCCATCTATTAGCTAAATACAGGAATAAATATGGCAATTATTAATTGTCCTGAATGCACACATAAAATTAGCGACCAAAGCGTGTCTTGTACTAATTGTGGATTCCCAACTTCTAAAATGAAGTTTTTAATTAAATGTCCTGAATGCTCTGAGTCGATTAGTAATCAAAGCGCCTCTTGTAATAATTGCGGCTTTCCTATTGTTAAACCTGCACCCTTTAGAGCTGTCCCACCTCCTTTGCCGACTCAAAACCATACTACTATCGTACGGGTAGATAGTAGTAGAAAAAGCAAAGGCGTTGCAATATTGTTAGCTTTATTCTTAGGAGGTTTTGGGATACATAAATTTTATTTAAATCAAGTTTTTTGGGGTATTTTATATTTATTGTTCTGTTGGACATTTATACCAGCGATAATTTCTCTTTTCGAAGTAATCATACTATTATTCATGAATGAATCTGAGTTTAATCGACGTTTTGGTTAGATAGCCATAATAAAATATTTCGATAACGTTATAAGACCTAGATTCAAATAAGAAGTGCAACGTTTTAAAAGAATGAGTTGAAGAGTAAGATGTGCCGTGTTGCATTTCAAAC
>NZ_JBEOOZ010000037.1:0-18135 GCF_040309625.1 Psychrobacter sp. 78a-MNA-CIBAN-0178 | reverse complement strand
AGCAAAAATCCACACAAGTTGTTCTTTAGTTATGCTTTTAAATAGTGTTCATCTACTGTCGTCCAGTAGGTGATTATTACGCTATTCAATCAAAGCAATGTGCTTATCTTGTTTAGCGAGCCGACTAGTATATCATATTGAAATAGTCTGTCAACCCTTTGTTCTAATTCGTTTCAACTGGTTATCTGGGTTATAAGCTTGTTAACTTATTTGCCAGCTTCGCTTGCTGAGGTGCGTATTATAGACGCTTTTAATGCTGTGTCAAGAAATAAATTATTCTATTTAAAAGTAATTTATTTGCTCAGCTGGATGATTCGATGGTAACCCATCTCCTAATCCGCTTCCCCTTCTGACTGGGACGCATTATACGCGTATTTGAAAGAGGGTCAAGGGCTGTTTTTGATTTTAGCTAAATTAACCTAACTGTATTCCTTAGTAGACTATTTATAGCTAACCAGTAAGCAACGTTGTGATATTGAGCTGTCTTACAGTACTATTTTATTTACTTTGCTAACCTACCAATTGTTGCACGCGGCACACCCTTTCATCTTACCCAGATTATTCGTTTTCCTTACCTAGGCAGCAGGACAAGCAGTAACTGATTATGATTTGTTTAAATAAGAAACAATCGCGTTTATAGGGTGTGATGAAACAAGAGAGAAGTATGATTAATAAAGAAGCTCGAAAACTTGTAGATAATAAGACAGCTAGATGTATTAAGTAGTTCAAAGCCTTATTACTGCCATCATGCTTATTAACAACCTTCTTCGCTGTGTGCTTAGCTATACATATTTGTCATTCTTGATATTTGCACCAATAGCACCTATATATAGAAGCTTACCTAACCCCTTGCTATCTAGTGTTTATAGACGGTTTTTGCTATAATGGCCGCTTTTATAACATTACTTAAGAGTAGTTCTGCTTAACCTTATTATAAAAGGCAGCTCGCTCTCTATTATGGTTATGCGATTATAGATTATTAGATGGCTATAAATCGTGATGCTATATATGTCTGCACTTTTAAGTAATGCCTATCTCTTACAACATATCACAGTGGTTGGATATAATTGACGCAGTCTTACGGTTATATGATTGATTGTTGCAATCATCACTGCCAACGGACGCAAAAAGGTGAATAGATTATGGTAGCGATTACTTTACCCGATGGTAGCGTAAAGAACTTCGAAGGCAATACAACCGTCATGGAAGTGGCGCAAAGCATTGGAGCTGGCCTAGCAAAAGCGACGGTTGCAGGACGTGTAGATGGTCAATTGGTGGATGCCTCTGATCCTATCGCCCATGATGCTAAAGTAGAAATCGTTACGCCAAAAGATGCTGATGGTGTCGATATCATTCGTCACTCGGCCGCTCACTTATTAGGGCACGCGGTCAAACAGCTTTATCCCGATGTGAAGATGGTGATTGGTCCTGTTATCGAAGATGGCTTTTATTATGACATCTATAGTGAGACGCCGTTCACCCCTGAACATATGGAAGCCATTGAAAAACGTATGATGGCGTTGATTAAGCAAGATTATGACGTCATCAAAAAAATGACACCTCGCGATGAAGTCATTAAGATCTTTGAAGAACGCGGCGAAGATTATAAGCTCAAGCTCATTAATGATATGCCAGGTGAAGAGGCTTTTGGCCTCTATCATCATCAAGAATATGTCGATATGTGCCGTGGCCCCCACGTGCCGAACACGCGATTCTTAAAGGTATTCAAGCTGACTAAAATGTCTGGCGCATATTGGCGCGGTGATGCTAAGAACGAACAGCTACAACGTATTTATGGGACGGCGTGGGCAGATAAAAAAGATTTAAAAGCCTATATCCAGCGTATCGAAGAAGCGGAAAAGCGTGACCATCGTAAGATTGGTAAGGCTTTGAACCTGTTTCATATGCAAGAGCAAGCGCCGGGTATGGTGTTTTGGCATGCCAATGGTTGGACAATTTATCAAGTGCTTGAGCAATATATGCGTAAAGTACAGTACGATAATGGTTATGAAGAAATTAAAACCCCGCAAATTGTGGATCGCAGTTTATGGGAACGCTCAGGACATTGGGGTAACTATGCAACCAATATGTTTACCACTTCAAGCGAAAACCGTGATTATGCGGTAAAACCGATGAACTGTCCGTGTCACGTACAGGTATTTAATCAAGGTTTAAAGTCTTACCGTGATTTGCCACTCCGTATGGCAGAATTTGGCTCGTGTCATCGTAATGAGCCGTCAGGTTCACTGCATGGTTTGATGCGCGTTCGTGGTTTTACGCAAGATGATGCGCATATATTCTGTACCCAAGCGCAAATTCAACAAGAAGTGGCGGATTTTATTAAGCTGACGCTTGCTGTTTATGAAGACTTTGGCTTTGACAAGATTATTATGAAGCTCTCAACCCGTCCTGAAAAACGTGTTGGTAGCGATGAGTCTTGGGACTTTGCCGAAAAGGCGCTTGCTGATGCCCTTGATAGCTCAGGATTAGATTGGGATTATCTACCCGGCGAAGGCGCGTTTTATGGTCCGAAAATTGAGTTCAGTCTAAAAGACAGTTTAGGGCGCGTGTGGCAGTGCGGTACTATTCAGGTTGACCCAAATATGCCTGAACGTCTTGATGCGGAATTCGTCAACGAGCAAAATGAGCGCGAAGTACCTATTATGTTGCACCGTGCCATCTTGGGTTCATTTGAGCGCTTTATCGGTATCTTAATTGAGAACTACGCTGGTTGGATGCCAGTTTGGCTCGCACCGCAACAAGTCGTTGTGATGAATATTACCGATAAACAAGCCGATGCCTGCGAAAACGTGGTCAGCGAGCTCAAAAATGCAGGTTTGCGTGCTATTAGCGACTTGCGTAACGAAAAGATTGGATTTAAGATACGAGAGAAAACATTAGAACGTATTCCCTATATGCTAGTATTAGGGGACAAAGAAATCGAGACGGGCAGTGTCAATGTCCGTACTCGCGAAGGTGAGAACCTTGGCGTGATGAGTGTTTCTGAATTTATAGCATTAGTACAGACCGCTGTTGGTAAAAAAGGCCGACAGACCCCAAAAACAGATGAGGAGTAATACCTATTAAACAGTCCAACCGTTTGAACATCAACGAAGATATCAGTGCCAAAGAAGTCCGTCTGGTTAAAGAAGACGGCGAACAAATGGGCGTGGTCGATATCGACACCGCGATGAAAGCGGCACGCGAAGACAATTTAGATTTGGTCGAATTGGTTCCTGAAGCCAAACCGCCAGTATGCAAAATCATGGATTATAAGCATTTCCTCTATGATCAAAAGCAAAAGGCAAAAGAAGCTAAAAAGAACCAAAAGCAGACTCAGCTCAAAGAGATGAAGCTACGTCCTAGCACTGAAGAAGCCGATTATCAGGTCAAACTGCGTAAAATCGTCAGCTTCTTGGAAGATCAAGATAAAGTTAAAATTAGCATCCGCTTCCGTGGACGTGAAATGGCGCACCAAGATATCGGTCGCAAACAACTTGATCGTATCATTGAAGATACCGCTGATATCTCAAACGTCGAACAGTATCCCAAGATGGAAGGCCGTCAAATGGGTATGCTGCTTGGGCCAACTAAGAAAAAGTAATCTATTCTTTAGATGACTGTTAGTGGTGGCTGTGAATCAATTTGACTGCTATTTAATATAGACAGTTCGTTGAGATAGATAGTTATAATCTTAACCATCAATATGCTGCGGGATATTGATGGTTTTTTACTATCCAATCATGTAAAAAACAGCTTAGTCATGCAAACAATAGCGGTGCAAATAGCGCCATAGTTATATTAGACTGAGTTTGGTTTACAAAATCTGTCTTCTCAGTCTTTCGATTACAAGGTAGTCTAAAGGACAGTTTTATATTCAATCATCTCTATACAAAAAATCTATGCCAATAAAAACTATTAAACATATAAAAACATTGTGTACCACGACCATTAACGTCGTTGGCAAAAGACACAGCCCCTCTCAGATATTATAGGAAACTTCATGCAAGAATTGACCCCACCCGAAAACGCCTCTACGCCAAGTATTTCTTTGACGCCACCTGAACCGGTCAAAGAAATACAAAAAAGTGAAGCCGATCAGATGGTCAAGTTGGATGAAAGCCAAATTCCAGAACTTGATGCCAAGGTCGATGCGTTCGTCGATCACGTGCTTAATAACTCTGTCCGCAGCGCTGAATTTCAGCAAAATGTGCAATCTATTCATAATTTGGGTACCAAAGAAATTCGTGAATCCGCGCAAATATCTAACCGTATGTTAGAGTTGCCTGCGAAAAGCCTGAATGACAGCTTGTTTGACAACTCCCCTATCGCCAAGTCATTGACTGAGCTGCGCGGTATCGTCGAAGATTTAGACCCGAGTAAAAAAGAGCTGACCAGTTCGCGTAAGCTGTTTGGTCTCATACCTTTTGGCAATAAAGTACAAGATTACTTCCGCCAATACGAGTCAGCGCAGTCGCATATCAATGCTGTCGTCACCAGTCTTTATAATGGTAAAGACGAGCTGCTCAAAGACAATGCGATGATTGAGCAAGAAAAAGTCAATATGTGGGAGTTGATGCAATCTATCCGTCAATACGTCTATGTGGGCAAAAAAATCGACGAGCAACTTGAGCAAAAAGTATATGCTATAGAAGCGACCGACCCTGAAAAAGCTCGGGTTATCAAAGAGGAAATGCTGTTTTATGTGCGCCAAAAGAATACGGATTTTTTAACCCAGTTAGCCGTTAACGTCCAAGGCTATCTGGCGCTTGATACCATTCGTAGAAACAACCTAGAGCTGATTAAGGGTGTGGATCGCGCAACGACAACCACGGTATCGGCGCTGCGCACGGCTGTCGTGGTGGCACAAGCAATGACCAATCAAAAGCTGGTCCTTGACCAAATCACTGCTTTAAACAAAACCACTAGCAGCTTGATTGAGTCAACGTCAGCGATGCTCAAACGTCAATCAGGCGAAATTCACGAGCAAGCGACCAATAGCACTATCGAGCTAGATAAACTGCAAAATGCCTTTAATAATGTCTATGACACGATGGATATGATTAGTAATTATAAAATTGAAGCGCTAGAGAATATGAAGCAGACGGTCAATACTTTGACCACTGAAGTGGATAAAGCCCAGAAGTATCTCGACAAGTCTAATCAAACAACAGTGCTAGAAGTATCTAAAGAATTAAACAGTAAAAAGATTACAAACCAATCGAATACGGTTGATATCGATATTTGAGATACCTCGAGTGCTGTCGCTGATTGACGGTGACAGCCACCCGCTATCGAATACATATAAGACAATTGACGCAAGATATTGCAACGTCGTTCGTGTTAAGATAGTCCTTATTAATAATTTTAAAAATAGATATGGTAATTTATGAGTTGGAACGATCCAAACGCCTCAAGTGAGGCAAAAAAATATGACAATCCCATCCCTAGTCGCGAGCTGATACTCAGCACGATTAATGAGCATGGCGAAGTCACCCATCAACAATTGGCAAAAGCCTTTAATATTGATGATCCTGACCAATTTGATGCTTTAGGTAATCGCCTCAAAGCGATGGCACGTGATGGACAAGTAAACCGTGATGGACGTCCTTATCGCTATCGTACGGTGACCCAGCACGATGTGGTTACTGGTACTGTGTCAGCCCACCCAAAAGGCTTTGGCTTTGTATTGCTAAGTGATATGCCTGACCTATTCTTGCATGAAAAACAAATGCGCTGGGTCTTTAATGGCGATACCGTCGAAGCAGTTGGTACCTCAACAGACAACCGCGGTCGTACCGAAGGGCGTATCGTCGATGTCGTTGAACGTCGCCAGAATAATTTCATCGGTACATTGGCGCGTGATGAAGACGGCTACTGTGTCGAGCTTGGCAGTCCTAACAACCATCAGCCGATTACAGTCACTGAAGAGAATGTGCAGGCTTTCGAAGCTAAGCAAGGCGCTCCAGTGAAAGTAGATATTATCGACTGGCCAAATCAGCATGAGTTTGCTACGGGTAAAATCACTGAAGTGCTGTCTGATGATAACGATCGTGAATTAATCATCGAGACCACCCTGCTCAACTATGACATTCCGTCTGATTTTAGTGAAGCGGCGCTTAAACAAGCCAATGATTATCAAGAGCCGACTGAGAAAGACTTAAAAGGTCGTACGGACTTGCGTGATTTACCGCTCATCACCATTGATGGTGAAGATGCGCGTGACTTTGATGATGCCGTATTTGCCGAAAAACGCTCAGGTGGTAACTACCGCGTCTTGGTAGCGATTGCTGATGTGAGTCATTATGTCACGCCAAATTCGCCGCTCGACCAAGATGCTTATGAGCGTGGTACGTCGGTATATTTCCCGCATCGTGTGATTCCGATGCTGCCTGAAGTACTGTCTAACGGTCTGTGTTCATTGAACCCTGATCTTGATCGTCTGTGTATGGTTGCGGATATAAAGATATCTCGCGCAGGCAAGGTCACCGGCTATGACTTCTATCCTGGGGTGATTCATTCACAGGCACGCTTGACTTATAATCAAGTGAATAGCTATCTTGAGGATCCACAAGACCCGAGTATTCCTAAGTCATTAACCGGTAATAAAGCGGTCAAAAAATCGGTCGATACTCTACATCAATTGTATGAGCTGCTGCTGCAAAAGCGTGAAGAGCGTCATGCAATGGAGTTTGAAACGGTTGAGACTTATATTAAGTTTAACGAAAAAGGGGGTATTGCAGCCATCTTGCCGCGTACTCGTGGTGACGCGCATAAGCTTATTGAAGAGTGTATGCTGCTCGCCAATACCTGTGCCGCTAATTTTGCGTTAAAAAACGAGCTGCCAGTGTTGTATCGTAACCATGACAAACCTGATGGTGAAAAGTCGATGCGTGTCCATGAATACGCGAAAAACTTTGGCTTAAGCTTCCCAGAAGAAAACCCAACGCAAGCGGATTATCAGCGGATTATCGAAGCCACCAAAGACCGTCCCGATGCGATCAGTATCCACAGCATGCTACTGCGCTCAATGATGCAAGCGAATTATTCGCCTGACAATATTGGTCACTTTGGCTTAGCTTATGACGAGTATAGCCACTTTACCTCGCCGATTCGCCGTTATCCTGACCTCATGCTGCATCGCGCGATTAAAGCAAAAGTCACTAACACTAAGCAACCAGTGATGGACTTCTCTTTAGAGGGTGCTGGCACGCAGACGTCAGATACTGAGCGCCGCGCTGAGAAAGCATCACGCTACGTAGAATCTTGGCTCAAATGTCATTATATGAAAGATCACGTCGGTGAAGAGTTCGACGGTGTGGTAACGACGGTTACTAGCTTCGGTCTATTCGTCACCTTAACTGACTTATATATCGATGGCTTAGTACATATCTCCAATGTTGGTGACGATTTCTTTGTCTATGATGAGCAGCAACAGCAACTCATTGGTAAAGATAAAGGTACGCTATTTGGCTTGGGTGATTTGGTCAAAGTAAAAGTGGCCGGCGTCAATATGGATCTGCTACAAATAGACTTTGATCTTAAAGCGAAGCTGCAATCTAGCGAGATGAATCAAACGAAAAAAGATCAACCAAAGAAAAGCCCTGCTAGAAAAAACAGTAGCCGAAACAATAAAGGCACTAGCAAAAAAAGCTAACGTTGAGTAAAAACCAATCGTAATAAAAAAGGCTAAAGTTTATCTTTAGCCTTTTTTTGTGCGCGATGAATACGTGATAACTGCTTAACTACTGCGCATTACTCATCTGCTCTACGCGCTCTTGATTGACCTGCTCGGCTTGCTCTATTTGGGCAGTGGCATTATCGAGAATGGCTTTAGGCTGCTTACCAAGAGGCTGGCTTGCGATATCGGTGTTGGTGCTCACGGTATTACCTTCAGAGCTAATAGCAGTATCTGGCGCTGCTGCCGTGGCGCTGCTACTGGTCGTCGACGCTATCCGACTCTCGTGGCGACTGCTATTAAACATGTTGAAACCAATTAAGATAACAATACCAGCTAGGGCGAATATAATCAGATGCTTCATTTGCATAAAAATGTCTCGTATATTTTAATAATATTGTCTTATACGTTTTCATGCATTTTTTATGCCTAGTTGTGAGGTTTTTTTGGACATTTACTCTTGCGGACTATTATTACTCAATAAATCCGTCTCATCTGAGTTTTCGGCAATTTCTTGTTCGACCTTTTCCATTAACTTCTGATCAGGACGAGCATTTAGCACCTCTTCAGCGTTACGTCCCTGTAAGATGTATTTAGCACGGGCTTTGGCTTGTTTTTTGTCTTTGTCATCAGCACTGCTATCATCAGCTTTATTGATAGCTATAGATTCCGGTGTGGTCGGCGTAACCGTCATATCAGCATTAGCCCCATGAGCTTGGCCAGCGCGATTATTACCTTGTAGATGCTCCAAGGCTTTTTCTAACTCATTATTGAAGCGTAAACGATAGATAGGCTCAGGAAGACTAAAGCCTTCATCCTCTAGGGCGTGTTTGGTTTCACGTATGGCGATACTGCGTGCTTTGGCAAAATCCGTTTCTGATTGATCCACCCAAACCTGAAACTCAAGAATGATATTGGAATCGCCAACATTATTAATGACCGCAATCGCTTTGGGTTCATCTAAAACAAAATCTAACTGACATATCGCATCGATACCTACTTTGATGGCAGCAAGCGGATCATCATTGGCATCCACGCCCAGCTCAAAGGTAAAACGTCGTTCAGGGTTTTTGGTGTAATTTAGAATCGTACCTTTAAAGACTTCTGCATTTGGTATACGTAGCTGATTGCCATCCAACGTCATCAGAATCGTCGCACGTGATGTCAAACGCACCACAATACCCTCTTGCCCGTTAATGACAATCTGATCACGAGCGCGAAACGGCTGACGAATACTCAGCATCAACGAGGCAATATAGTTCTCAATAGTATCCTTGACCGCAAAACCAACCGCGATACCGATAACACCCGCACCGCCAAGTAGCGTCCTTAGGATCGTTTCTGCCCCTATCAAGCTCAATGCCAAGATCAAACCAAAAATAATAAAGATTACTTTGACAGTTTGTGCCAGCAGTTCAGCGACGAAAGGATTGGGCGTGAGCCGTTGCCACATATTTTTTCGATTGGACAACCAGCTACCAAACCATGTAACCAATCCAAAGATAACAATGCCGACCAAGAGTAAAGGCACCGCTTTGACTAGGTTTTTAACTTGCGCTTTGAGCCCTTGATAAACCGTCGTGACGTTATCTTGAACATCCAGCGTTCGATTGATATTGTCCTCAACGGTGACCACATCCGTCAAACGATTGGTCAAATTAATGGCTTGTTGCGCCTTTTTTTCGTTGGGAGTTTCTCCTGCTAAAGTCACAACGCCTTGAGTAACACTGACACTGACCGCTTGCAGCCCTTCTATTTCAGAAAAAATACCGTTGATACGTTGACGAATGTCATTGTCTTTTAACGGTGTGGGGGTGGTTTCGATTTGAGCATTGTTGGTGCTCTCACCACTAATCACCGGTGGGTCGGCAGCAGGGGGGAGGTTTTGCGGTTCAGCTTCTACAGAGGTCTCGCCTTCTGTAGAAGTTGCAGCATCTTCATTAGACACTTCTTCTGGCGTACTCTCTATACCCAAGGCCGTCGTGACACCAGCTATGTCTTCACCAACAGCATAAGCGGGCAAAGTAAAAACGAGGCTTAGTAGCAATAGCAGCTGGCCCCACACTGTTAAAAACTTGCGTGTCATCGGGCGGTCAAAATAGGCGGCCATAAGCATCCTTTGCTCAGTATTTTTTTGGGTAATATTGTGATTTCAAACTAGCGAGTGTCCTCAATCTGAACGTGAACAACTAAATGGGCTAAAAACAGTAATTAAGATAGCCCATTATTGACCGTTTAAATCCATTAGCTGTCTAAATAACGTTGCGCTTCCGCTAAGTCCAATGTGCCTTCATAGATAGCGCGGCCAGTA
The DNA here is from genome assembly GCF_040309625.1 of Psychrobacter sp. 78a-MNA-CIBAN-0178. Lineage (NCBI taxonomy): Bacteria > Pseudomonadati > Pseudomonadota > Gammaproteobacteria > Moraxellales > Moraxellaceae > Psychrobacter > Psychrobacter sp. 78a-MNA-CIBAN-0178. The sequence continues at coordinate 8,146 of NZ_JBEOOZ010000037.1, read as the reverse complement.
ATAATGCCTTCAATACAATCACCATAAGGCTTAAGCAATTCGATATCTTGCATATTGGTCACGCCGCCCGAAGCAATCACTGGCAGGCCACCTTCACGTGCTAAATTAACCGTTTGCGGGGCGTTAACGCCTTGCATCATGCCATCGCGGGCAATATCAGTATAAACGATTGACGATACGCCCACATCAGCAAAGCGTTTGGCAAGCTCAGTGGCTTTGGTATCCGTCACATTCGCCCAGCCATGAGTCGCCACCATGCCGTCTTTGGCATCGATACCAACGATAATATGTCCGGCAAATTCGCGGCAGGCTTCAGCCACAAAATTAGGATCTTCAACGGCCTTAGTGCCAATAATAATATAGGTTAGTCCGGCAGTGATATACTGCTCGATGGTGTTCATATTACGCACACCGCCGCCCAACTGAATAGGCAACTGCGGAAAAGCTTTGGCGATGTCGTTGACGACTTGCTTGTGTACTGGCACCCCATCAAAGGCACCATTCAAATCGACCAAATGCAATCGGCGCGCACCCTCGTTTACCCAGCGCGCTGCTACGGCAACGGGATCGTCCGAGAACACCGTATCATCTTCCATACGGCCTTGTTTTAAGCGCACACATTTACCATCTTTTAGATCAATAGCCGGGATAATGACAGGGACAGCACACATATAGCATTCCTTATAAAACGTAATATTAAAAATAAACAGCAAAGTTAAACAATAAAAAGTTAAACAGTGATAAAAAGCCCCACTCAGTGAGCTAACAGAGAGTCGTCTAAAATTGAATCCTAACGGTATTTGAAAATCTCATTTGAAAACCTCTGTCCTTATATTATGAACAAATGAATAGTGTGAGCAAATGAAAAAATCTGCCAATCATAACCATAAGTTTGAGCACTCTGAGACACTGGCAACATTAGGTAAATTCAATTACTGACTGGCAATTTTAGGTCAATTTAGCGTATAATCCTAGGTAAATTTGTATTTGTTTCTAAGTGATAGCAACCATGCGCTACACATTTTTATTCACTCATAAATGAGTTGATGTTGCATGGCGGTCAGGATGAATCGAACAACAGCCATATATGTTTTTAGATCATTGGCTGATACGTTGTTGAACGGATGATATTAGAACTCAAAATAGGTCACCTGCGATAGGTCAACCTGCGCCATTACACTCTAAATGAATTTTTTGCTTGAATGGTTTGTTGCCTTCATCAGTTATTTATTTGATTCACTCTTGTCCCTGAGCCAATCACTCTGAGTTACAAATTTTAAGATTTTAATAAATCGCATGGCAAAACTGTCTTTTTTATAGCAATTGCTTTTAGCAACCAGCTTTGACAATAGACTTTGATTGGATGATTTTGCCATGCACCTTGGTAGCCAGTCGCCACTTTGGTAATTCGAATAAGACATTAACGTGTTGTTAAGGAGTCTAAGGTCAGCGTTAATACTCTTACTAGTAGTTATGATCCAGCGTTACATTTAAGTGCTTTGTCTCCGCCCTATTTTAGGATGTGGCTGATTAAGGGCTTTGATGAAAAACGTGACGTTCATGCTACCGATATACCAAACAGGACGTCTGGTATCGTTTTAGACTATGGACTAAGTTTTCGCTTATGATTACCATCAAAAAAGGTTTGGATTTGCCCATCACTGGTGAACCCTCCCGCGAGATATCTGAGCACAGACCTGCCCATGTGGCACTCATTGGCTATGATTATGTGGGCATGAAGCCCACGATGAATGTCAAAGAAGGCGACATCGTAGCTAAAGGTCAGCCCGTTTTTGAAGACAAAAAACGTGTCGGCGTTATCTACACTGCCCCTGCTGCTGGTAAGGTCATCGCCGTTAATCGCGGTGAGCGTCGTGTGTTCGAAAGTCTTGTGATTGCGGTCGACCCAAACGGTGAAGAAGTAGAATTTCAGCGCTACGACTCCCAGCAACTTGCTGACCTAGATTCTGAAGTCGTTGAAACCCAACTGCTTGCCTCTGGTGAATGGACCGCGTTCCGTACGCGTCCCTATAGCCGTTCTCCTGAAATCGGTGCCCGTCCGCATGCCATCTTTGTCACCGCGATGGATACCAATCCCTTAGCGTTTGACCCGATGCTGCTGATCAATGAGCAACTGCAAGCGTTCAACGACGGACTTGCGGTACTATCGACGCTCAGCCCTAAGACCTTTGTCTGCCATCATGGTGATGCCCAGCTGACGCCAGTTGCGAAGACTGCGTCTAATAATGTTACTGCGTATCATAGCTTTGCTGGCAAGCATCCAGCAGGTCTGGCTGGCACGCATATTCATTTCTTGCATCCAATCATGCGTGGCGTGAGCGTCTGGACGATCGGCTACCAAGACGTGATTGCGATTGGAAAGCTATTTACCACTGGGCGCTTATATACGCGTCGCCTGCTAAGCCTAGCAGGCCCTGCGGTCAAAAACCCACACCTAATCGCTACCGAACGCGGTGCAGATATTACTGCCTTGACTAAAGGTCAACTGATCGATGGCGAGAACCGTATTATTTCAGGTTCAGTGCTATCGGGTCGCCAGTCATTTTCGAATATTGCCTATGTTGGTCGCTTCCATGATCAAATCAGCGTGTTAACTGAAGGTCATGAACGCCCAGCGTTCCATTTCTTTACACCAGGTGCAAACCGTTTCTCAAAACTGCCTATCTACATCTCGCAGTTCTTCGGTCGCAAAAAATACAACTTTACCACCACCAGTAACGGCTCACCGCGCGCGATGGTACCTATCGGGGTTTATGAAGAGGTCATGCCACAAGACTATCTGCCAACGCAGCTATTACGCGCGTTGATTGTCGAAGACATCATCACGGCAGTAGACTTGGGCGCACTTGAATTGGACGAAGAAGATTTAGCATTATGCACCTTCGTATCTCCTGGCAAATATGAATTCGGTGATATTTTGCGTGATAACTTAACGCGCATTGAACTGGAGGGCTAACCACGATGAAATTTTTACACAATATGTTCGATCGTATGGAGCCGTCTTTCACCAAAGGTGGCAAACACGAAAAATACTATGCCATCTTTGAGATGTTTGATACGTTTTTGCGTCAACCAGACTCAACGACATACGCCTCATCACATGTGCGTGACGGGATTGATCTAAAACGCATTATGATTACCGTCTGGCTATGTACCTTCCCAGCGATGTTTTGGGGTATGTACAATATCGGTCATCAAGCATTGACAGCTATTACTCAACTTGGCTTGCAGCCTGAAGGCTGGCGTACCATCATCACCAGTATGGCAGGCTATAACCCAGACAGTATTTGGGCGAGTTTTGTCTACGGGGCGATGCAGTTCTTACCGATCTATATCGTTACCTTTGCCGTCGGTATTTTCTGTGAAATTATCTTTGCCGTGGTGCGCGGACACGAAGTCAACGAAGGTTTTTTTGTGACCTCTGTATTATTCGCACTATGTCTACCACCAGATATTCCATTATGGCAAGTAGCCTTAGGTATCATCTTTGGTGTGGTCGTGGCCAAAGAAGTCTTCGGCGGTACCGGTAAGAACTTCCTTAACCCTGCCCTATCGGGTCGTGCGTTCCTATACTTTGCGTATCCTGCTTATATGTCAGGCGACTCAGTATGGACAGCAGTTGACGGCTTTTCAGGAGCGACACCACTTGGCCTAGCGGCACTTGGCGTAGTACCTCAGGATTTCGTCGATGTCTACGGTAATGCCATTACGTGGGGTGATGCGTTCTTAGGCAACATGCAAGGCAGTATCGGTGAAGTATCGACCTTAGCAATCTTAATGGGTGCAGCAGTTCTGTTATGGACGCGTATTGCCTCATGGCGCATCATGGCAGGTTGTGTGGTTGGTCTGATTGCCACCTCCCTTGTCTTTAATATGATTGGCTCTAAAGACAACTTGATGATGAGCCTACCGTTTTACTGGCATTTAGTAATTGGTGGTTTTGCATTCGGTGCTGTCTTTATGGCGACCGATCCAGTCTCTGCTGCGCATACCAATAAAGGCCGCTGGGCTTATGGTATCTTGATTGGCTTTATGACCGTATTGATTCGCGTCGTCAACCCAGCCTTCCCAGAAGGCATCATGCTGGCCATTCTATTTGCCAACTTATTTGCTCCATTGTTTGATTACTTTGTGACCCAAGCAAACATCAAACGCCAAACAGCACGGAGGGTTCGCTATGTCCAAGCCCAAAAGTAATAATGCGAAAACCATCAGTGTGGCATTGACGCTATGCTTGGTGTGTTCCGTATTGGTCTCAGCAGCTGCTGTTGGTCTAAAGCCAGCACAAGTCGAAAACGCACGCTTAGACCGCAACAAAAACATCTTAGTCGCCGCCGGTATGTACGATGCTGAATCTGATACCGCTGACGACGTTACTGAGCGCTTCAAAGATTTTGAAGTAAAAATCATTGACTTGAATAAAGGCAATTATGTAGATGATGACGCGCTAAAAGCCGCGGGCATCCCTGATCGTAATAATTATGACGCTAGCCAAGCGACTAAGAACAAAGCCCTGAGCGATGACTTAGGAGATAACGATCCAGCCAGTATTGGTCGCAAGCCTAAATACGCCAAAGTTTATGTCAAAAATGATGACGCAGGCAAGCCTGAGATGGTGGTACTACCGATTCAAGGCTATGGCCTATGGGGTACGATTTATGGTTTCTTAACGCTTGAGAGCGACATGAATACCATCAAAGGTATTAGTTTTTATGAGCATAAAGAAACCCCAGGCCTTGGCGCTCGCATCGAAGAGCCAAAATGGCGCGCGATGTGGAGCGGTATCCACTCGTATGACGAAAACGGTGACGTGGCAACGGGTGTGACCAAAGCGGGTAATCCAAAAGACAACTGGGTTGACGGTATCAGCGGTGCAACGCTAACCAGTCGCGGTGTGAGCAACATGATTCAGTTTTGGCTCGGTGAGCAAGGTTATAAGCCTTACCTAGATTTGCTACGCGAACAGAACGGTCAAACGCTTGACAGTGTTGATGCCCAAGCGAGCCAGTCGACACCACCGGACAATAAGAGCGCTCAACCGACAACCGAACTGGCAGCGACCCTACCAGTAGCAAACGGCAAGGAGGCATAACATGGCTGACACTAAAAGTATTTTAACCTCGCCTATCTTTGATAATAACCCCATTGCCCTACAGATATTAGGTATCTGTTCGGCACTGGCGGTGACGACCAGCATGTCCAATGCGTTGGTGATGTGTGTGGCGTTGACTCTGGTAACAGCGTTTTCGAGCTTCTTTATCTCTATTATTCGTAAGCAAATTCCGTCAAGTATTCGTATTATTGTACAGATGACCATCATTGCCTCACTGGTTATTTTGGTCGATCAAGTGCTAAAAGCCGTCGCTTATGATGTCAGTAAAGGTCTATCGGTCTTCGTTGGCTTGATTATCACCAACTGTATCGTTATGGGCCGTGCCGAAGCCTTTGCCATGAGCAATCCACCCGTACCCAGCTTTTTGGACGGTATCGGTAACGGTCTTGGCTACTCGGCGGTGCTGTTATTTGTCGCGACTATCCGCGAGCTATTAGGTGCAGGTACGTGGTTTGGTATTACCATCCTACAGCCTGTTACTGATGGCGGTTGGTATATTCCAAACGGTCTATTACTGTTGCCACCGTCAGCATTCTTTATCATTGGATTATTCATTGCCATTGTTCGTATTTGGAAACCAGAACAGGTTGAAGATGCTGAATTTGTAATGAAGCCGCAGTCTAAAGGCATGGCACATGGAGGCGGTCACTAATGGGACATTATGTTAGTTTATTTATAACCTCAGTCTTTATTGAGAATATGGCGCTGGCCTACTTCTTAGGTATGTGTACTTTTTTGGCAGTATCGAAGAAAGTGTCCACTGCGATTGGTCTTGGTGTTGCAGTCGTCGTCGTGATGGCGATTACCGTGCCGCTAAACAACTTACTATTTCAGTTCATTCTAAAAAATGGTGCGCTGGCATGGGCAGGTTTTCCAGGTATTGACTTAAGCTTTTTGGGCTTGCTCAGTTATATTGGTCTGATTGCTGCGACCGTACAGATTCTAGAGATGTTCTTGGATAAGTTTGTCCCAAGTCTCTACAACGCGCTAGGGGTATTCTTACCGCTCATTACTGTCAACTGTGCCATCCTAGGTGGCGTGCTGTTCATGGTTGAGCGTGACTACAACTTTGGTGAATCGATGGTATACGGCGTCGGCGCAGGTTTTGGTTGGGCACTGGCGATCACTGCATTGGCTGGTATCCGTGAGAAGTTAAAATACTCAGACATTCCAGCGCCGCTGCGTGGTCTCGGTATTACCTTTATCACGGTTGGTCTGATGTCACTTGGCTTTATGTCTTTCGGCGGTATGTCAATCTAGACCGCTAAGCTTAAAAGCCTATTTAGCGATTTGACCTATTTAATTCATTTATTCGGTAGGGGTTCAGGAAACACGCAATGACGTCTTTTCGCACCCCTACTCCATAGATTAAGGATACCTACCATGGATTACGCTACGGCGATTGGTGGCGTTGCTATGTTTACCTTGATCATCATGGGACTCGTTGCCATTATTTTGGCAGCGCGCTCAAGACTGGTCAGTTCAGGCGATGTTACTATCCATATCAATGACAATCCCGATAATGACGTCGTGACACCGGCAGGCGGAAAACTACTACAGACACTGGCGAGCGAAGGTATTTTCTTATCTTCAGCCTGTGGTGGTGGTGGTACGTGTGCGCAGTGTCGTTGCCGCGTTATTGAAGGGGGCGGTTCTATTTTGCCTACCGAAGAAGGCTATTTTACCCAAGGTGAAATCCGTAATCACATGCGCTTGGCTTGTCAGGTAGCTGTTAAGCAAGACATGAAAATCGAGATTGATCCTGAATTCTTTGATGTACAAAAGTGGGAATGTGAAGTTATCTCTAACGATAACGTTGCCACCTTTATTAAAGAGCTAGTGCTTAAAATTCCAGAAGGCGAAGAAGTTAACTTCCGCGCTGGTGGTTATGTACAGTTGGAAGCGCCACCGCATGAAGTACATTACAAAGACTTCGATGTGGCCGAAGAGTATAGAGAAGACTGGGAAAAATTCGGTATCTTCAACTATGTCTCAAAAGTTGATGAGCCGGTTATTCGTGCTTATTCAATGGCCAACTACCCAGAAGAAAAAGGCCTTATTAAGTTTAACATTCGTATCGCTAGTCCACCGCCACGTGGCCCTGACGGTATCCCACCAGGTAAGATGTCTTCTTGGACATTTAGCTTAAAGCCTGGTGATAAAGTGACGGTTTCAGGTCCTTATGGTGAATTCTTTGCCAAAGACACCGAAGCTGAGATGATCTTTGTGGGTGGTGGTGCAGGTATGGCACCGATGCGCTCACACATCTTTGATCAGCTTAAACGCTTAAACACTAAGCGTAAGATTAGCTTTTGGTACGGTGCACGCTCTATTCGTGAGATGTTCTATGTTGAAGATTATGATCAACTAGAAGAAGAGTTCGATAACTTTGAGTGGCATGTGGCTTTGTCTGATCCGCTTCCTGAAGACAATTGGGATGGCTATACTGGCTTTATCCATAACGTCTTGCTAGAAGAGTATCTCAAAGATCATCCAAACCCAGAGGACTGTGAATATTACATGTGTGGGCCACCGATGATGAACGCGGCGGTAATCGACATGTTGCATAGCCTTGGTGTTGAAGACGAAAATATCATGCTTGATGACTTTGGTGGTTAAGCCGACTGGTTAGAGAAACACGATTAAATTAATACTATAAAAGAGAGTCTCAATTGAGGCTCTTTTTTTATTTCTGAAATCTTACAATTTTAGTTGTTTTCTGTTACTGTTAAATAATTGTTGGTTATCATTTATACATGGTGCTCAGCTAAATTTCAGGCAAATATATTCAATTAAAGGTTCTATTATGAAAACTAGTGTGTTTACAAGCATTTTAGCTTCTACTTTAATACTATCAGCTTGCTCAAGTGCTCCTAAACCAGCTTGGCAAAAAGTAGGTATATCTCAGCATGATACACATAACGCCATACAGAAACGGAGTTTTTCAAGGTAGTTGTCACCATCAAGCCCAATTAAGCAGCTTGTAATCTCATCTTTTCTGGCTCTTTTACA
>NZ_JBEOOZ010000036.1:0-20123 GCF_040309625.1 Psychrobacter sp. 78a-MNA-CIBAN-0178 | reverse complement strand
GCTAGATTGAAACATTTTAGGGGCATTGCCACGCGATATGATAAGCTCAAAGATAGCTATGCAGCGGCGGTAATGCTTGCTTGTGTCTTTATCTGGTTGCCACTCATTTGAATTCTATACACACCCTAAGAAATAACGTCATTATTTTGCAAGACTTAGAAGCTAAAAGGTGGAGTTCTTAATCTGAATGTGTACGAGTGTAATGAACTACTAGGGGTACTGTGGCCCCTGCCGTCAAACCCATACAGTTTAACTTGGGTGTTTTCGTTACGCAGCATCTAGAGCACTCAGCCTAATCGATCACACTTTCCCACCCACACCTTTAAATTTCTCAACAAAAGCCGCCATTTTCTGAAAAACACTTTGTTTTTTAGTTAAGTATTGCGGATTAAGAGGACTTAGTTTAGGTAGGACCTCATTTAGCTCCGTACCATTCTCACTGGCATACTCACGCTTTAAAGACGCCGTTATATAACGCTTAGCGGCCTCTTCATTAAGATTTTCAGCAGCAATCATATCTTGCGCCTCACGCTGCTGCTCTGTTTGAGCAAAGCTAAAGAAGGCCTCAATAATGCTGGATTTATCAGGGATGTTATCTAAGTTGGTTTTATTGATGAAATCTACTACCAGGCTTTCTTTAGCACGATTACCAAGGCTTGCTCGAATCACTCGGCGTACTTCTTCGACTAAGGCGGACTTATCCTTGGTATTCTTGTTATGTTCAAAAATCAGCTCAAGGATGTAATCAAGGTTAATCTCTTGAGACTTAAGAAGATCCACCTCAAAAACCACTTCATCCCAATCAATCGAAGACTCATCTTGCTGGTCACCCGCTTTTTCACGGCGCAGCCAATCACGTATGTCGTTATACGTTGATCGATAGTCTTGTACTTCTCGTTCAGCGGGTACATCGATGCTTTGCATGGCAGCAAGATCTTCATCCGTCAAATAATGCTCAGCTTTGAATGTCTCAACTGCCTCATCATCAGTAATATCTATGCTTTGAAGCGCTTTTAGGCTTGCGAACTCATCATAGTTTTGTAAGATGTTCTCGACACGTAAATACTCACCAAATAACTTAGCAAAGTCCTTTTTGTCCGCCTCTTTGACAATCTCATCAGGGTTAGGAAAGCGTTGTTGCAGCTCTTTGACTACTTCCAAGTAACCACGTCGTGCTTTGCCTGTCGCAATATCGGTAAAGCCTTCCAGATACTCCCTATAGCTTTTTTCCAACACGACATTCTTAGTGTTTCTATCCCCGAACAAAGTGATAGCATCAATGGTCGCTTGCTCTAAGTCACGAAACGTCACGATGTTACCAAAGGTCTTAGTGGCATCATAAATGCGGTTAGTACGTGAGAACGCTTGCATCAGCCCGTGATAACGAAGGTTTTTGTCAACATAGAGCGTGTTTAAGGTCGGCGCATCAAAACCTGTGAGGAACATACCGACAACAATCAGTAAGTCCACATCCTGCTTAATAACGCGTCCTGCAAGATCACGGTAGTAGTTTTGAAAAGACTTACTGTCTACGCCGTAATTGGTCTTAAACATCTCGTTGTAATCATGAATAGCACGGCTTAAAAACTCTTTGGCACTGCTATTCATGGCGGTAGGCTCAAAGCCTTCGTCAGCAATGTCACCGATTGCATCTTGTTCTTCATTGGCAGCATAAGAAAAAATAGTGGCAATCTTTAAGGGCCTCTCGCTGTCCTTTTGTAGCTGACTTAAGGCTTCATAGTAAGCCTTTGCCGCGTCCACACTACTAACAGCAAACATGGCATTAAAGCCTTTGCCACTTCCTTTTAAGCGATGGGTTTTTTGCTTAAAGCTTTTTAAAACGTACTTTGAGATCTCTTCAATACGATCAGGGTGTAATAATAGCTGCTTGTTTTCAGCAGCTGTAAGTTTCTTCTCATCTTGCTCGCTCTCAATGGCTTGAAACTGAGGGCGAACGTCATTGTAGTCCACCTTAAACTTCAAGACCTTCTCGTCACGAATGGCATCAGTGATAACGTATGAATGCAGCTCATGGCCAAACACACTGGCAGTTGTCTCTGCACCCAAGGCATTCTCAGGGAAGATAGGGGTGCCTGTAAAACCAAACTGATAGTACTTTTTAAATTTCTTCTTTAAGTTCTTTTGTGCTTCACCAAACTGGCTACGGTGTGCCTCATCAAAGATAAACACCACTTGTTTATGATAAATGGGTAAGTCAGCCTCACCTTTGATCAGGTTATTTAGCTTTTGAATGGTGGTGACAACAATTTTATTATCATCTTTTTCAAGGTTACGCTTTAGACCTGCGGTACTGTCGGAGCCGTTAACGCTATCAGGGGAGAAGCGCTGATACTCTTTCATGGTTTGATAATCAAGATCTTTACGATCCACCACAAAAAACACCTTATCAATAAAAGGCAGTGACGTTGCTAGGCGGGCAGCTTTAAAACTGGTTAAAGTCTTACCTGAGCCTGTGGTATGCCAAATATAGCCGCCACTCTCGAGAGTGCTCCACTTTTTGGATTGATAGGCACTGTTTATCTTCCATAAAATGCGCTCAGTAGCGGCAATCTGATACGGACGCATCACCAATGAGGTATTACTCACATCAAAGACGGTGTAATGCATCAGCACGTTTAATAAGGTGTTTTTTTGAAAGAAGGTTGCGGTAAAATCTTTTAAGTCTTTGATTAGGGTATTGTCTGATCTCGCCCAGTTCATGGTGAAATCAAAGCTGTTTTTATTGCGTTTGGTGGTATTGGCAAAGTAGCGGGTATCGGTGCCATTTGAGATCACAAACAGCTGTAGATATTTATATAAGGAGTTATCGGAGTTAAAGCTCTCTTTGCTATAACGATGTACTTGGTTAAATGCTTCACGAATGGCGATACCACGCTTTTTAAGCTCAACTTGCACAAGCGGCAAGCCATTGACCAAAATAGTCACATCGTAGCGATTGGCTTGTGTGCCCTTTTGAGCAAACTGTTTAATGACCTGTACTTTGTTACGTGGGATGTTTTTTTTGTCCAGCAGGGCAATGTTCTGCAAATGCCCATCATCAAAGGTGAAGTCATAGATATGATCATCATGAATCTTTCGAGCTTTGTCCGTGATGTTATCGCTAGGATTATCAAGATACTCCATCACAAAGCGCTGCCACTCAGCATCTGTAAACTGCACCTCATTTAAGATCTGCAGCTGTACACGTACGTTAGCAAGCATCGTTTCAGGTGAGTTTAAACCAGGGACAAACTCATATCCCTGGTTTTGTAAGTCTTTAAGTAGTTCACGCTCTAGATCATCTTCAGTTTGATAGCCCCCATCAGGCTGATCGCACTTGGTATATTTATTTAAAACGATAAAATTATTCGATTCAGCAATGGTTTTTGTTTGGTTAGTCATGAGCTACTACCTCAGGCTTAGGGAAGCTCAACAGCAGGTCACGGTAATACTCGTATTGCTGTTGGCGCAGCTCTATTTCACGCGGGAGGCCTTCGGTTAGTGAAGCAGTGATAGCTTCGAATTTGTCGAGAATGGCAGCAATGCGCTCTTGTTCATCAAGAGAAGGTACGGAAACCTTTAACCCAGCTAGTTTACCTACAGCTAAACCTGGCTGTGCCGATTTAGAGGCATATTGATTAAGGTTCATTAGTGTTAGCTTATGAAAGGCCCAATCAATATTGATACCATCTTTAGCAGTGACGACTACAGCATGTTCTGTAGCATAAAACTCACCACTCATGCGATGAACGTTACCGCATAGAGCACCTTGACGACCAATAAGTAGATATGAACCATCATGGCTTTTTTCATCTACAAAACCACGAATACCGTTTCCTCCGAAACATGGATAAATATGGCTTGTACTTTTATTTGCCGAAATTTTACTTGCAGAAATATGCTGTCCTGCTTTCATAATGAAAATATCTTTCAGAGTCTTGATTTCGGTCTCATCATCATTAAACGACGTTAACAGCTGCTCACGATAGTACGCATACTGCTGCTGACGTGCTGTAAGTTCTGCTGTAAGTTCTGCTGTAAGTTCTGCTGTAAGTTCGGTAAATATATCTAAAATTCGGACGATTTCGGCTTGGATATTGAGGGGTGGGATTGGGACTACTGGCTTTTCTAAAATATGATATGAAACAAACGGCTGAGACGCACTGTTAGATTTTTCACCAAAATTCTGTAACAGTAAAATGTAGTAAGCATATTGAGGTAAAACCTCTTCGGATTTCATCCTACAAATTACACCGTTATATGTGACGAAATGCTTACCCTTACCCCAATTAACAATACCAGCGTAAGCGCCAATGTGACCTATTACAGGGGCGTCTTCACTATTATATTCGTGATGACTACCAACAATCCCATTACTACCGTAAACGGGGTACTCTCCACCAGTTTTAGGAATAGTGTTGCCCTTACCATATTGGAATTTATATATCTCACCTAAAGACCTCCACTCAACCTCAACCCCATCAAGTAGCTTCTCCATGTAACCTAAGTGACTCATGCCTCAATCTCCGCAATGATTTTATCAATATCAGCACGAAGCTTATCAATCTTAGCGACTGTCGTTTCAAGTTTGCTATTTAAAGTTTTAATATCAATAACCTCACGCGTATCTTCTGCTTCTACGTAAGCACTTACCGATAAGTTATAGTCATTTTTAGCAATAGCGCTGTTATCAACGCTTGCAGACAAATAATCCGTATCTTCTTTAGTATCAAACAACGTCATGATCTGCTCGATATGCGCATCAGTCAGTACGTTAGTATTCGTCTCTGACTTAAACAGCCTACTGGCATCAATAAACTGCGTCTTACCCTCTGTTTTGTGCTTGGATAGCACTAAGATACTAACCGAGATACTGGTCCCAAAGAATAAGTTGGGTGCTAAGGAGATCACCGTCTCTACATAGTTATTATCTACCAAATACTGACGGATCTTTTGTTCAGCACCGCCGCGATAAAAGATACCAGGGAAGCAAACAATAGCGGCGCGGCCCTTACTCGATAAGTAATTTAATGCATGAAGCACAAAAGCAAAGTCCGCCTTTGATTTAGGAGCCAATACACCCGCTGGCGCAAAACGCTCATCATTAATTAAGGTCGGATCATCACTACCAATCCATTTCACTGAATACGGTGGATTCGAGACAATCGCATCAAAGGGTCTATCCACCCCAAAATGCGGATCTAGCAGCGTATTACCAAGCTTAATATTAAACTTGTCATAGTTCACGTTATGTAAAAACATATTCATACGTGCAAGGTTATAGGTAGTGTGGTTAATCTCTTGACCAAAAAACCCCTCTTCAATGATGTGGTTATCAAAGTGCTTTTTAGCTTGTAATAACAAAGAGCCAGAGCCTGCAGCTGGATCGTAGATTTTATTAACCGTCTCTTGTTTGTGCATCGCAATTTGAGCAATCAGTTTAGACACGCTTTGAGGGGTGAAGAACTCACCGCCTGATTTACCCGCATTGGCCGCATAGTTTGAGATCAGATACTCATAAGCATCGCCAAATAGATCAATCTCACTGTCCTCAAACTGATGCAGCTTAAGGCCAGCTACCCCTTTTAGCACCGCCGCTAAACGAGTGTTTTTATCCGCTACTGTATTACCTAATCGGTTACTGGTGGTATCAAAATCAGCAAACAGCCCCTTAATATCAGGCTCAGACGGGTAGCCATTGGCCGAGCTTTCAATCTCTTTAAAAATAGCCGCCAAATCCGTATTCAAGTTTTCATTTCTATGCGCATTATCCGCTACGTTAGCAAACAGCTGACTTGGGTATATGAAATAACCCTTGGTCTTAATCGCATCGTCTTTAATATCAACATTAATCACTTCATCAGGAAGTGCGGCATAATTAACGCTCTCATCACCCGCCTCAATATAATTGGCAAAGTTCTCACTGATAAAGCGGTAGAACAAAGTCCCCAACACATACTGTTTAAAATCCCACCCATCGACTGAACCACGAACCTCGTTTGCAATTTGCCAAATTTGTCGATGCAGTTCCGCACGTTGTTGGGTACTTGTCATAATAAAATCCTATAAATAATAAATTGGGAATAATCCCAAAAGTTGTGTAACTGTGGTCTGTGCTTAATAAATCAGCACTTTATTTTTCTAAGTGGCTCATATAGCCGCTCAGTATCTATTACCTATACAAATCAAAAGGTATGTGTGTTTACCTTAGAGCTGCATTTATGATTGGTAGCTAATTGTCTGCTAATTGCTCTTGATTGACAATGCTTATAAACATTAAGCCCTAATCCTTATTACTTAATGAAAAAATAGGCAGTTTAATCAGAGCTTGTGTTTTTAATGTTTTTAATGTTTTTAAAAGCTTTTACGTCATCTGCACACCTTGTTACTAAAGGCTTTGACTGTCTATAAAGCAACGTCTTACGACCCATAAAGCAACGTCTTACGACCTATAAAGCAACGTCTTACGACCTATAAAGCAACGTCTTACGACCATAAAGCAACTTAATTATAATTTTGTTGCTTTAAATGTTTTTATGGATTAGTGTTGCTTACATGACGCAAGGGGTCGATATGAATAAACAGTTGGTCACCAAAGATAATTCTTTAATTGGTGCGAGTTATAGCTTAGGTGTAGTTGAGCAGCGGCTAATATTTTTAGCCATTATTGAGGCTAGAGAGCAAAAAACACTGATAGAAGCAGGAGGATTACTAAGAATTTATGCTCAAAGCTATGCAAAGCAATTTAATGTAGAGAAACATACTTCTTACGAAGCCATGAAAAGAGCTGTAGAAGGGTTGTATGAAGCAGGTTTTGCATACAGTAAGCTTGACGAACGTACAGGGAAAATAGGACATTATAAAAGTCGATGGGTCGATAAGATTGGTTATATTGATGACTTAGGGTGTGTGGAACTAGTTTTTGCGAGTGATGTAATACCACTAATTACTAGACTCGAAGCTAGATATACAGAATATGAATTAAGACAGGTCGTAGGGCTACAAAGCGAATATGCTATAAGACTTTATGAGTTGATTATTCAATGGCGTTCAGTGGGTAAAACCAATCTGATCTCACTAGTAGAATTGCGAGAGAAACTAGGTTTGGTTGATGAGTATAAGCGAATAGAAGCTTTTAAAAGAAGAGTTTTAGATATAGCAGTTAAACAAATCAATGAGCATACTGATATTACCGTTGAGTATGAACAGCATAAACAAGGTAGGGTGATTACAGGTTTTACATTCAAATTTAAGGTTAAAGTAAAATCTAAGAAAGCATTAAATGGAGAGAGTGATAAGACTGATATCCCGAGCTTACTAAAAATGACGCCTAAGCAGAGAATCTCATTTGCGTCGCAGCTCTCACAAATGGGAGAGTTGTCTAGCTATGCTAAACAGGGTGAGGATTATAAAGAGTTTGCTACGCGGATCGAGACTGAGCTATTTGATGAAAGTAGGCAGGCTTTTTATATCCCTTATCTCAAAAAATTGGGTTTTCAGCCTTCCTAAATTGATAATCAAAAGAACCACCGTTTTTTCTTCTGAGCAACCGCAGATATAACTGGGGCGTCTTTTTCTTTTTCGGGCTGTGGCTCATCGTTGGGTTGAGATTGTTTGAACTCTAGTAGCCTTACTTGTGCAAAATCTTGAATACTAGCGTTGGCTTTCTCCAGCGTTTTGTTCAGCTGACTTAGCTGTTGCTGATAATTTTCTATCAATCGCTTTTGGTCATTAACTTGTTGACGCAGATGCTCGTTCGTTAATTTTTCAAGTGCTAATTGGTGTTCAATGTCTGTACTATACTGAACACTTTGGCTGTTCAGAGGTGTACTTTGAGAAGTGTTCACTGAACGTTCAGTACGTTTTTTAGAAATAGGTTCTCCAAATACTCGCAACATCTCTGCGGTATCTATTTTCTTATCTGCGGTTCTAGAGATCTCGCCATCATTGACCTTCTGATAAATAGTGGTTCTTGATACACCCCATTCTTTTGCTGCTTTCGTTACCGATATGATCATGGTTCACCTAGTGTTCAAGTGCGTTTTTAGTGGCTGTCCAGTACAACTGTCCAGAACGTTCAGTGAACAACTATCGCATTAACTTGCCTATTAAGGCAAATCGAATATATGGCAGCTAATCAATACTCAGGAATAACAAAAGTCACTTAGTTCGTCCAAAATTTTTATTAAAGGTTGGTTAAGTAAGATGCTACATCATTCCATCTAAATCCAATATCGGACCTCGAAAACACAAAAAAAAGAGCTGAATAAATCAGCTCTCTATTATGTCGCATATAAACCTTAACTCACTGCTGTCACGCTTTTTCGTAGTCCTTGCTCAATGCTGCTCACGTTCTGAGTGGCTAACCCATTCTGATAATTCCCTTGCTGAGTACTGCTAATATAATCTGTCTCTGCTGGATAAAACTCTTCAGCCACATCAAGCAGGCCATCACTATCAACCTCAAAGCAGGAGTTCACATAACCTTGTTTAGCCGCTTCTTCTAACGCCGCTTGATCAAAGCCATGTTCGCTAAGCTCACGATCAATCGCTCCAGCATGTTGTACCGCATCTTTAAGCGTCACCCCATCACGCAATGTCAGATCCACAAAGTAAATTGGCGTACGATAACTTTGCGTGGTGCTTTTACCCCTTAGCATGAGTTGTAGTGGCAGACAAGATAGCTTATTGCCTGATACTGCAGCAAAGTAGCTTAAGCGTGCGGCAAGCGTTCTAATACTATTAAAGCCAGTCGTGCGGAAGATAAACGTACCCAGTTCATCGTCCTCAGAGAGATTGACGTATAGCCTGCCATAGGGTTTACAAGCACCGCCTTGCGCCAATGGACAGCGATCAGGGGATGGGCAAGGCAGTGTTTCCACGCCATTGTTTGTACGGCGTTGGCACTGCTCACCGTCACCCACGCATAGCGGGCGTCCAGTTTGACGATCAAACAAGGTATATTCTGCTCGCAAATTAAGCTCAGGATCATTGAACAACATACGCACGGGTATTTGTCTCAGCTTACCGGCATTATTTGCGCGTAGCTTTTCATCGAGTGGATGATTGACCCAGCCATCCTTATTTTGAACTTGGCTGGTGATAGTGAATTGATCGTCTTTAGCAGGCAGACGCTTGCCGTCTTTTTGAATGACACGTCCAATGCTGATACGACCTAAAACTGGCGGGGTTATGGTGAGACCTTTAATCATGGTGATATTCCTTATGTGTTTTAGTTAGCCATAAAAAAGCCCAGCTTTGATAGCTGGGCAGTTATGCACTAATTTGAGTGAGTGGCGTAATTTATTGATTATGATTGGTGGCTGAGACTTGGCTCAGTTATCATTAAGAATGACAAAGCGACGGCTGCCAGGGCGTGTCTTACCAAACTGTTCAAGCAATTCAGGGTGCGCTTTGGTGAGCGCTTTGCTATCAAGACTGACACTGTCTTTCGACCGCTTCCATGAAATCGCGCCCATCGAGAATACCGCAATCTCATTGTCTTGAATTAGGCTTTGCAGCTGATGCTTCACTTGGTCATGACGCTGCTCCAACTCTTGCATGTCGTTACGGTAGCTAAGCAGCTGCTCAAATAACTTATTGGCTCCGTCATCTTCCCGTAGATCAACCTTGCTTGATGGCTCAGGGGTTGGATAAAGCAGCTTTAAGGCTCGTGCAGCAGATTCTGAATGATCAGGGGTTGGTGGCGTGTCTGTTTCTACATATTGCCAGAACAGACGCTCATGCTCCATGATGGACTGAATTAAGCGCTCATCACGCTCAACTTTATAAATCTTCGCTTCATGACCACACAGCAGCACGCAGATATGCGCCGCCTGTTTGCCAGTGACTGCCAGCTGATGCTGAACTTGGCATGTCACATATAGCGGTACGCCATGCTTCCACAGCTTGGCTCCATGTTCACCAGCGGTTTTACACTCTAGAATCTGTACCTCATCATTACCAGTGATAGCATAGTCTAAATTAGCCAGCATAAAAGCTTTGTCAGGATCAGGATGCTGTAAGACAGCATTAACACGGCGCACCTTATTGCCGGTGTGCTTTTGATAATATTTAGCCACCATTGGTTCTAAGGTGTTACCCCAATACAGTGGCGCATAACCATCAGCACCTTCATCAATATTTGATGCCATACGTCCAGTCTTAATCATCCATAATTCAAGCATGGAAAGGTAAGGATGGATACCACAAGCGGCAGCAGCATCAGAGCTGCCAATGCCTTGCTTGCGAACTTCAAGCCATTTGTCATGGCTTAAGTTTTTGGTGTTGACCAAACGTTTAGCCGTGCTTGATTGATTAGCAGACGGCTTAACGGGTTTATTTTCAGCCTTAGGCTTTGTTGGCATCTCTACGCTATTGTGCCGAGCGTTTAGTGGGACTTTACCCTTAACGGTGGCACGCTTAAGTCTTGGCTGCGTCGTATTTGTATTGTTTAATGCGATCATATTCATAATGAACTCCTTCGTTAGATTTATTATTGGTTAAATAAACGGCATAAAAAAACCACGCGCAAAGGCGTGGTTGATTCATTAATTAAATACAGTAGCTATGCGACTAGGCAATTAAGCGCAGCGCTTCATCAAGGCTTTTATCTTTAAGCTTTGCTCCTGCACCAAACCAAGCTGAATCAAGACGATGATCTTGCGACATGGCACGGCGTTCATGATCCACAAACTCTGTCATCGCTGACAGCAGGCCATAAGCCGTGTCTTTAGCAGAGTCTAGATCAGCACCGCGACCTTGACCGTTAAACATGTTCATCACCTGATTCATCGCACGGGCATTCGGCACCGCTTCTTTCTCCTTCTTAGCGGTATTAAATAAAATAAGGCCATCGTCTTTGACATCGTTAAACACACGGTTTAAGTAATTGGCGGCTTCTGCTTGCGTCACTCGTCTATTGGTAAGCTGCTTCATCTCATAATTAAAGTCATCCCACTGACTGACAGAAACGCCTAGTTGCTGTTTGACTTTGTCGGCATCAAAGGTGGTACTGTGCGGAACTTTGACCACACCACCGCTACCATCAGCCAGACTGATTGCTAAGGTGTTATTACACACCACACGGATATTGGTGAACTGCGCTGTGGTGGCAAGCGTCCCATCACAAGCGGTTGCTAGAAGTAGATAGCCGTGACTGACATCACCGCCACGTAGCGTTGCTGATTGTCCTGTGCGAGCCAACGCCCACATTTTACGGCCGCCTTTTAACACCCCTGCCGTTTCTAGCTCAAAGTCTGCTTGTTCCGTCAGATCACGATAAAACTCTAGAATTTCACTCGGTTGTACTTCTTGATAGCGTTGACTGACTACTGATAAGGGCTCTAAGGTATCGCTACGATAGAGCACCTTATTGCTATCAAAAGGCATGATCAGGCTTTGGCCTTTATCATTGGTTGCCATGTAACTAACGTCCGATGATTCAATACGCCAGTCCATACCCGCCTCACGGGCCCAGACTTCGATAGGCTGCTTGGGGGACAACTCTTGCCCTAAGCCATGCCAAGGTGTTTCGCCAACGTATGCCATAGTTTCGATTAAATGTGCCATGAGTACTGCTCCTTGATAAGTTTTAATGAAATAAATGAGTGATGATAAAAATAAGGTTATAGCCTGAAGGGCTTAAAACAGCGCTGACAAAGGTAGTTTTGCTGATGGATTGTGATCAGCGGCGCTTGCGCACGGCGCGTTGCTACGCTAACAGCAGAAGCAATGGCGGTGGCTGTGATCACACCAATAGCAGGATTGACTTTGTAGTATTTACAAATGCTCACGCCAAGGCTTGTCAGCGTTGCCTGAGAGCATAACTGTTCGAATATTGATGAGACGGGATTAGATTGACTGATTACATCGGATGAATGACAGTAAGGGCAAATAGGTTTCATAGGATCTCCTTGATAATCTTGATAATGGCGCATAAAAAAGGCCTGCTTTATAGCAGGCCTTGATGACACGTTTAGGGGTAGATTGATGAGGCAACGATGACATCGGTGCTCATCTCATGGGGATGCTATATATCTGTAATTATTTTGCTATGAGATTATGCCTCTACGTTTTGGGGTTCTATAAATACCGTGACCAAAGGTGCGCATGTTTGGCACCCACAATTTAAGCTGCTGCTCATGCTTGCTTGGTTTGGTTAGGTATAAAGCTGACGTTACCGCGTTTTCAACTTTCTTAGCATTATCACGATAGATCATGCCAATACCCAATTTGCCATTTTTCTCATACTTCTGCTTAGTCTCTGTATCGTGATAGTTATAGTACTCACCTAAACCACCTGTCATCATTTTCCATTTTTCACCTACCTCTTTTGCTAGATACCAGTCATTTTGTCTTTCTGAGCCATCGTATATTAGGAGTAAATGACAGTGCAGTCCGCCCTCAATACCACCTTGTTCAAGAGCCCATGCATAGCCTTGCAGATGCTCAAAGCATGTTTTCTTATTACCGATAAGATCTCTAAATTTTCTCATGTGACAGTCAAAATCTTCAATAGATACATGGTGGCTGGTTTCTTTTACGTATTTTAGGTCGATACGGATAAAGAGCAGTCGTGAGTAATGATTAATCAGGCTGTGTACATAGTTCTTTAATTCCCTTTTATTGT
The DNA here is from genome assembly GCF_040309625.1 of Psychrobacter sp. 78a-MNA-CIBAN-0178. NCBI lineage: Bacteria > Pseudomonadati > Pseudomonadota > Gammaproteobacteria > Moraxellales > Moraxellaceae > Psychrobacter > Psychrobacter sp. 78a-MNA-CIBAN-0178. The sequence goes on along the minus strand of NZ_JBEOOZ010000036.1, from coordinate 7,492 downwards.
ACGATTCTTGATAAATGAACGCCTGACGTTCATTATCAATATCATTTTTATAGCATGGCAGTATGTTGATAAAACGCTTTGTTTTATCATGATCCCAAATCACATTTTCTGGATAGGTATCACCAACGATCGCTTGAGTGCTACTAAAAAATGCTAAGACTGGCTGTGTATAAAATAACTCAGTATTGAGATGATTCATGAACGGGTAATACAACCCGTTCAGTTTATCCATAGTCTCATTAAAGCTGATGGTGTTCGCCAGTATGTCCGTAACCAGACTGTGAACATTAGCGACAACTAGAGGTTGATTAAGATGTGAATACGGCATGGTAGTGCTCCTATGAAGTTGGTTTCATAGGGTAAGGTCAGTCTGTATTTTTATAATATTAACTGCTGAGAGTTGCGCTCTCAGCACTAGAATAAATGATAATGGCATTATTAATAATATAAATAACCCACTAAGGATGAGCTGCCAAAGAGCAGCTTTTTGCTTGTGTGCTTGATGTTTTTTTATCGGAGCAGATGCAGTATTGCTGTCTGCGTTAGAGTTCCGATTAGGATGGAGTTAGCTGACTGGGGTTGTCAAAACGTATCATATATTGTTCTTGCTTAGTGATGAAATCATCCATTCAAGGGCACGCAGATAGTACCTAAACGAAGCATTTATATTAGGCCGAAATCACTCACACTTATTGCTAGAACGAAACTTATATACAAGGTATAGTCAAAGCAGAAAGATGAAAGAATAAATTCAGTCTATTTTAAGCTAAAAAACGGTGTAAGACTGCTCACGCCTCTATATTAGGGAGTTCTTATGTAGTAAATACATACTTTTTTCCTACTAAAATAGACTATTAACCCACTTTTTAAGAGTTTTTTTGAAGGAAATCTGGCTATGATATACGCTAATAATTCGAATTATAATGATGGAAACTCGGCTCATAATTATGATCGATTGAACGACAATTACGAAATCCCGGTTGAAAAAAGTGGATGTGCTTCTATGGCTTTAACAGCTACATCTGATAATAATGGGGCTGTAGTAGAAGGCGATAATCAGCCATCTACTAGTTTAAATCAAGAAGTGCTAAATCAAGCTAATGCATATCATCAGGCTCAGCAATATAAATTTAGTACTGACTTGTATTTTTACCATGCAAAGCAAAACTGGAAAAACCATGAGGATTTTTATAAAACGATTGGAAGTTTTAATGAGGAGGATTGCAAGAGCTTGGTATTTGCGCACAATGTATATTTGGGAAATTTATCAGCTAATATCGAATTTGATAAGGGAGCGTTCAAATCCACTTTGATCAGCATATTCAAGTCTCAGCCATATCCAATTCCATACTTTCACGAGCTAATGCGATTTAAAATTAACAACCAGCTGCCAGATAGCTCATTGAACTGGATAAAAGGTGATCTTCGTAGCGCCCTGCACATCGCTTATTTAGTTCAAGGGTTTTTTTACAATAAAACTATGGTTGGAGGTACTGAGTTAATTTCTCATATTTCGAATTATTTAAAATATGAGATTATGCATTTCAACTACACTCCACTCACCCTTCCGTATTATGCAAATTATGTAGTCGAAAACAATCTTCCGTTAATATGGCGTATAGAAACTATTAAATCTGTATATTTTAGAAATCGTACTGATAGAGAAATTAAGTGGCTCAAGGGTGATGATAGTGATCAAATTGAATGGGCTTATAATTATCTAAGCTCAGACAAGAGAGATCACCTTATACTTCAGGATATCTTCATACCCTCCTCTATAGAGGACAAGTATAATTTAATCTTAGCGAGTCTTGATGTCCTATCAAATGCAAAATACACATATGAGGCTGTTACTAAAAATATAGATATCAGCGACCCTACAGTTGATCTTGAATCAATAGCAGAAATATCATATAGAGCCAAAATTATAGAGAACATGAAAGACGCATGGGCTAAATTCTCAACGAGCAACAAAAATGAAGATTTAAGTGAAGTCAAGATATATAAGAAAAATCAAGATCAATTAGATTCTATCATCAAAGCTAAAGGAACGACTGCCAACAAAGTTATAAGCCAAATTATTGAAGATGAGTACAAAAAAACTTTCAATAAGGGCTAGATAACTTAGGCAGATAGGGTTAATCGTTTAAGGATAGCTTTTGGTCGATAGTATGTTGAAAATTTCAATTTATGTACACCCTTATGTACACTATGAAATCAAAATAATAAATTAAATATAAATATCAATTGCTTATATACCAATTACCGTTCCGGCTCCGGGACTTGAACCTTCGCTAAGTACACTAAGACTACCTTATTCACTCAAATCATTGGTGCTACTCGCCTAAATATCCAAGGGTCCATTTTGAATGAGAATGGGTAGTCACGAAGGGCAGTATTTTCCAAAATATAATACTCATCATAAAAATGATGGCCTAATATTTAAAATACCTCAGCTATTAACTCTGCTTTAAGACCCGATAAACGGTAGCTACCCCAACACCAACTGCCTTAGCGACTTCCTCTTTTGTCATATTGTTTTGACGAGCTAATTCTTTAATACGATTGTGCTTTGCGGTATTGGCTTTCTTACCGGTAGGTTTATATCCGCTATTAGCCAATCCCTGCTTAATACGCTCTCTACGCTTATCGTTATCAAGCTTTGCCATCGTTGCTAACAAGTCGATCAGCATATGGTTAATCACTGCTAGGATCTCACCTGTCATGCCTTTACTTACCGTATGCGTGGTTGGTAGATCGGCCACCACCAATCGTAAGCCCTTATCTTTGATACGCTGCTTTAGAATCGCAAAATCATCTTGAGATAGCCTGCTTAATCTATCCACGCTTTCAACTAGTAGGATATCGCCTTGCTCAGCGTCCTTTAGCAGCTGAGCTAATGCTGGTCTATCGAGCTTCGTACCACTGAAATGCTCAACGTACTCAACATGGTTGTCATCATAGCGTGTACTGAAAGTCACCAAATCAGCTAATGCTCTGGTAGCGTCTTGATCCTTAGTACTGGCTCTCACATAAATACGTACGGTCATAACACCACCTCTATCACTTAGACTTAATAATTAATGTTCATTGATAATATCAAGATATTACTATCATTTAATAATAGAAACAAGTCTAATGATAGTTTATTTATCATTTAGAGGTTTTATGTTTTGGGTATAGGCTAATGATAGGAAAAAAGCACAGCAACCAGTCCTATAACTCTAAAGTCTGTTATAGATGGTTCCATATTAACAGTCTATTTTGAGTAGTCTGTTAATATGTTTGAAGGGTAAAATAACTGGTTTCCTTGGGGTATACCCTAAAAAACTTCCGCCAGTTGTCTGATTAAAATCTCCCAAGTTTAAGTGTACGGGATTGACAGCAGGGATCACAATATTCGGTATGGTGACTTCCGTGCTGCTCACAGGGGAAGGAGTGACGTGGTTGAAGATGCTGGCGATGATGTTGATATTGTCGGGGTTGTTGCTGGCAAATGTGGAGCTAAAGCTGGAAAGAAAGCGCCAGCCAATATAATGATGCCGGTGAGCCCCAGGTTTTTGCTAACAGTTTATATATGTCATTTGCTAACTTAAAAATCCTGATCGGATCAGCACTTAGCGGATGGTTTATCTCTGCGATGGGTAGTATTGATATCGTGATGCTGAGTTTTGCACTCGCTGTCATCGCTTTGATAAATATTGTTATAAAAGATAAAGTGTATTCTACTCAAATATCGTAGTAGTTAATGTTTTTTGGCCGTAGGGGTCAATACTTATGTAGTATCTGAGCTTGTTTAGTAACTACTATCGTGGTGCACCAATTAAGAGCTTATCGTATGAGGAGCACCGCTGAGGAGCACCGCTGAGGAGCGCCACTATAGCAATGCACCAACTAGGAGCTTCTTAAATAGAGAATACTGTTTGAGAGAATATAATAAGACAAGGTATAACAAAGTTATCCTTTAGAAGGTCCTAGGTCATAAAATGCCAAGACACCATAGTTAGAGAATTGTAAGACAAAATAGTTAGTTACGAAACCAGGTAATGACAATAACATTAGGATTGTCTCGTAACAATTGGCACACCTATTGCTTTAACTATATTGTTATTTATGAATCAACAATTGAGGTGTTAGATGGCTTACATTGATCCAAGCGAATTCACGACGAAAATGGTAGATTCTGGTGAGTCTAAGATGAGTATGTCAACCAGTGATACCTTAATCCGCGCCTTTATGGCAGGTGCAATATTAGCACTGGCGGCTTTCTTTGCGATTACAGTAACAGTGAATACAGGTAATCCGCTGGTAGGGGCATTATTGTTTCCGGTCGGGTTTATTATGCTATATCTGATGAAGTTTGATTTGCTGACAGGTGTATTTACACTTGTGCCTTTAGCATTACTAGATAAGCGTCCAGGCTGCGACATGAAGCAGTTATTACGCAATTGGGGGCTTGTGTTTTTAGGCAATTTAGGCGGAGCCATAACCGTGGCTTTTCTAGCCTCTTTTATCTTAACCTTTGGCTATGAGACAGACGGTGGCACTATAGCGGCCAAAGTAGGCACTATTGGAGAGGCTCGTACACTAGGTTATCAGTCTCACGGAACTTCGGGCTGGTTTACTATTTTTGTTCGCGGTATGTTATGTAATTGGATGGTTTCGATGGGCGTAGTAGGCGCTATGATTTCAACTTCAGCATCTGGTAAGATGTTTGCCATGTACATGCCAATCATGCTCTTCTTTTATATGGGTTTTGAGCACTCTATCGTCAATATGTTTCTATTCCCATTCTCAATGATTATGGGTGGTGATTTTACAATCGCAGATTATTTGATTTGGAATGAATTACCTACAGTACTAGGTAACCTAGTAGGTGGTCTGTTTTTTGTAGGTTTGCCACTGTACTTTACTCATGTACGAACTCGTCCAAGCCGCAAATTGGTTCAATGATAATAAATGAGTTGTGCTATTAATAGACCTCGCTTAGGCGAGGTCTATTATTGAGGGATCAATCTTAGCTTCTGGACATCACAATGACACAGAAAAAAATTTCGGTGAGTATTAGTCAGCATTCACAAGCAGGAATAGGAAAGCTGGTAAATCAAGACGCTCTTATCGCCTATGTGCCTGATGATAGTCTGTTGCAATCTAAGGGCGCTGTATTTGCCGTTGCTGATGGTATAAGTACTAGTCAATTTGGTGCAGAAGCCAGTCAAATAGCAGTGAGTAGTTTTTTAAATGATTATTTAGATACACCAGAGACTTGGTCTGTAAAGACATCGGGGTTTAAAGTATTACTGTCAATAAATTCATGGCTGGTTGCACAAAGTCGACAAGGCGGGCACAGCTTTAATCAAAATAAAGGCTATGTGTGTGCATTTGCTACCCTTATTATCAAATCGCGCACCATTCACATATTTCACTCAGGTGATGTCCGTGTCGTTATGCTACACAAGGGTATTATCAATATTCTCACTCAAGATCATCGTCAAGTTTATGATGATGAACGTACTTATCTAAGTGCAGCACTAGGCTTAGATGATCATATCCGTCTGGATTATCTAAACGTTGAAGCCCAGTTGGACGCAACCTACCTTTTACTAAGTGACGGTGTTCATGAATATCTAAACAACGATGATATCATTCAGACATTAGAAAAATTACCAAGTGCTACCTGTGCTCAAATCCTTTGTGAATTGGCTACTACAAAAGGCTCTGTAGATGATGCCAGTGCTTTAGTGATAAAAATTAATGATCTACCAGCAGAAGATAGAAGTGAGTTTTATAGGTATACCAAAGATCTTACGCCCATAATCTCGTTAGAAAAGGGAGCTGTAATTGATGGACTGCATGTTGTTAGACCACTCAGTAAAACGCCGCGTAGCCACACATACTTAGTCATAGATCAAAATGAAAGTTTATACGTCCTAAAAACGCCTTCTGCTGAAAAAAGTCAAGATGACACTCACATTGAAAGTATGCTTATGGAGGAGTGGGTGGCAAGGCGTCTAAATAATGCTCATTTGATGACAGCGCCTAAGCTAAAAACGCCACGTTCAAAACTATATACTCTAAGCCACTATGTTGAAGCTCAAAGCTTAGCTCAATGGATGGAGGAGCATCCAAAACCGAGCCTTAATCAAGTACGATCTATCATTCAGCAAATTGCAACTGGATTACAAGTCATGCACCGCGCCGAGGTGATTCATCGTGATCTAAGACCAGAAAATATCTTGATAGATGACAAAGGGACGGTCACAATTATTGATTTTGGCGAGGTTAGCATCGCAGGTTTAGATAAGGTTAATGCTAACAATACAATACCAGGTAGTTTACAGTATACGGCACCAGAGTATTTATTAGGTGATGTAGGTACGGCAGGAAGTGATGTCTTTTCGCTGGGTATTTTAACTTATCAGATTCTAAGTGGTCAATTGCCGTATGGCCTGAAGGTATCTAATGCCTATAGCAAAAAGGCGCAAAATCAACTCAAAATTAGACCATTGTTAGAACTGGGCATACGTATACCAGAGTGGTCCGTTTATGCTATAAATAAAGCATTAGATATTGATCCAAAACGTCGCTATAAAGAAGTTTCTGAATTTATTTATGAGCTTAATAGACCAAGCTCAGATTTTAAACCTGATCATAATACCGCATGGATCGATCGCGACCCAGTGAGATTCTGGCAAAGCGTAAGCACTGCCTTATTAGTAGTAGTGCTTAGCCTGATTTTAAATGACTATTGGTAGCTCAATCGTATATTAGATCGAATTACCACGTTTTATAAGGTAAAAATTTACCATTGAGTACAATAACAACTCTATCCCCATTAGGATTTTCTTCTTTATCAATATCAATAGAGAAGTCAATTGCACTCATAATACCGTCCCCAAACTTTTCTTGAACCACCTCTTTGATGCTAGTGCCATAGATACCAACTGCCTCATACAGTCTATAGACAAGTGGGTCTTGAGGAACATCACGTCCCCAACTTTTTGTTGGATATTCCATCAAAGTAGTCTTTGCTTGGTCTGTAAGCTCTAGCAACGAGCATAATTTACTAGCAGGTGCCTCAGGCATACTATTATTACCAAAACAAGCTGACGTCACCCAAACAACTCCCATTTCTAAATAAGCAGCAATATCTTCCCAGCTTAGAGCTTTCTCTTTTTTAGCCAAAATGATCGCTTCTGTTAATTCTTCGCGTGTCATACTCAATTACTCCGATAGTTTAAATTAAATGATGAAAATTAGGCTTTTGCGATGCAACTAATAAGTTGCAAGGGTCGTGCCAGTTCAGGACAAATACCCAACGAGAAGCGACTAAATTCAGTCACTGCAAATGACTCTCACAACATCAAAGATTGCCATCAAATCATCGCTGATTGACAAGAAAAAAATCATACTACTAGGGGCTGTATAGAATTGAGGAACCATTGAAAAAAATAAGCAACGCCTTACTCTAATGTTTACCACAACAAAGAAA
>NZ_JBEOOZ010000035.1:0-20395 GCF_040309625.1 Psychrobacter sp. 78a-MNA-CIBAN-0178 | reverse complement strand
AAACGCTTAGGGTTTAAAACGCCTATGCAGGCGTTCTATAATATTAATTAGCGTTGCACTTGGTGTGTTAATCTAAGTTGTCAAATAAATATCGGCTTAGACTGTTTTTTAGTACGTTTAACTAACATGAGTTGCAAAAGCTGACGTTACTTTACAAACCAGTTATAGAGGATGAGTCGGTTTGCGACATATACTAGCTCCAGTAAACAATAGACCATACTGCTGAGCGATTACTAGCGTTATTTGGCTGTCTCAATCGATTTTGCCAGTATGGCCCTAAATGCCTACTACGTTTTGAACGTCTATAAATGATTAAAACGAGTTCAAACGGGCGATAATGAATATTAATTAACTGAGGATTGAATAATGAAAAAATTAGCACTCGCCGCATTGATAACTACTTTTGCATTGTCAGGTTGCTCTACGATGGGTATGGATAATGAGCGTTCGATGGTCGTTGAAGGCCAAGCTATGAACGTTAAAGTTGTTAACATTCCAAGTTTTGAAGTAGAGATTGCGCCGCGTAAAGCAGTTTGTGATCTGACCACCGCTACTGGCACCAAAGTTGAATCAGAGTGCTTACAGTATCGCCAAACGTATCAGAAAAACTACACCACTCTAAACGGTAATATCCAAGGTTTTACTTATGAGCCTAATTATCGATATGTCTTAGATGTACGTCAGGAAGCGGTCACAGATGAAGCTTCTAACGTCGTTAAGCCTATTTGGATTCTAAATGAAGTGGTTTCAAAAACTGCTGAGTAATAAAATAGCAGTATGAATAACCGCAAGGTCAAGCGTTTTACGTTTAAATAGCCTTTAGAATAAAAAAAGCCTCTAAATGATTAGAGGCTTTTTTTATGAAAAAGTTTAGAGGATTCTTTATGAAAAAGATAGAAGTTAGAGTCTAAGTTAGCACTGACTATAGTTCACACTGACGCCGCGCGTCGCAGTAGGAATACGATTGTCAGCATAGACTGCAAGGCCGCCACGGGCTGTTTCCTTATACTTATCAGACATATCAGCGCCGGTTTGTTTCATGGTTTCAATCGCTTTATCCAGTGAGACAAAGTGCTGACCATTACCTCGACAGGCGAGACGTGCGGCATTAATCGCTTTTACCGCACCCATGGCGTTACGTTCAATACAAGGAACCTGCACCAAGCCGCCAATAGGATCGCAAGTGAGACCTAAATTATGCTCGATACCAATCTCAGCGGCGTTTAAGCATTTGGCAGGGTCACCGCCCATAATTTCAGCCAATGCAGACGCTGCCATCGAACACGCCGAGCCCACTTCACCTTGACAGCCTACCTCAGCGCCAGAGATAGAAGCATTTTGTTTGATGAGGCTGCCAATAGCAGTGGCATTTAACAAAAACTGATAGACGCCGCTTTGGCTGTAGTTTGGTAAAAAGTCACGATAATAGTGTAGGACTGCTGGAATGATACCAGCGGCACCATTGGTCGGAGCGGTAACCACTTTACCGCCATTGGCGTTTTCTTCGTTAACGGCGAGCGCATAGAGGTCAACCCAATCCATCGCTGCCAATTTATCATTTTTTGTAATAGGTTGGTTCTTCTCAGCACATAATTGAGAATGCAGATCTTGTGCGCGGCGTTTGACATCTAAACCACCAGGCAGGATGCCACTATTTTCACAGCCTTGCTTGACACAGTCCTGCATGACGTCCCAAATGCTATCTAAATAGGCAAAGACTTCTGTCTGCTCACGATAATGACATTCGTTGGTCAGCACTAACTCACTGATGCTTAACCCATTTTTATGACATTGTTCTAATAGCTCTGCAGCATTATTGAAAGGGTAAGGAACGCTATCAATGGTGGGACTGGCATGATCCTCATTTGGATCGGTCGCATTTTCTTCATTAATGACAAAGCCACCACCCACTGAATAATAGGTTTGCTGATAACGACTGCCATCTGTTAATAGTGCGCGAAGTGTCAAGGCATTAGGATGATAGGGCAGGACAGTATCATCGTACCAATAAATGTCACGCTCCGTGTCAAAAGCAATCACATGAGTACCCGATACATTCAATTTTTTTTCCGAAAATATCGGTGCCAAGTAGTTGCTGGTCAGTCGTGTATCGATAGTGCTGGGCGTATGTCCGAGCAGTCCTAATAAGATGGCGGTATCTGTTGCATGACCTTTGCCCGTCGCTGCCAAGGAGCCATAAAGCTCAATTTCAATACGGTTTATAGCCGTCAGCTCTGTTTGCTTAACAAGAGAGTCTAAAAATAAGTTGGCAGCCACCATTGGGCCGACGGTATGTGAGCTTGAAGGGCCAATGCCTATTTTAAATAAATCAAAAACACTAATCATAATAAGTTACCGAAATTTTATGTGCGTCAGCATGAGTTATCGATTGGCTTTAGCACTGGCATGAAAATATAATAAACAGCCTCAACTATCGAACACCGATAAGTGTTTAGTTTGGGGTGCTGTCTATGAAAGTAGGTATACATGGGAGTACATGTGACGAATGAATAATAACTTTTATTTGCTATTAAACTCCGTTATGATGCTTGGAGCCAACGTTTATGTAACATCCTGTAAGTTGGTTATCGCTGTGAAATCCGTCAGGCAAAAATCGCCGAGACAACAGATTAAGTAAAACATATCCGTCCTTAGACATCTAGCAAAACATGGCTATCATACCAAATAACACTTTTGGTTTGCTACATTAAAAAATAAAAGAATGAATTGGGTGACATATTATAGGGATTCTTCATGTGGACTATGGCATAAAGTTATGGACTATGCATAAAGTCTCGCTTTTATCGGTATTTTTAGCCACATAGCTGTATTTATGACGGTTTCAATTTAGCTCAGTTCTTTATTCATCCAGTTATTTTAGCCTATTATTGGCTCCGCCCACATAGGACAAGCGTGTATGACATCTCCCACCGATCATTCCTCTCAATCAGACAACAGTGCTGAAGCATTACCCGCTCACAATGCTTTAGAAGCGGCTGGTATTCATTCAACAGCTACGAGCTATCCAAAAAACCCAGATTTTGAAAATGGTCGTTGGTTTCCGACATGGCGACCGTATGGTGGCGATTTAGATCGTGATCCAGTCGGTATCAATGAGTATCTGCCACCGTCAAAAAGTGTATTGCTGGGTGTGCAGCATACTTTTGCGATGTTTGGTTCAACGGTGCTTGCGCCTTTGTTAATGGGGTTCGATCCCAACTTAGCCATTTTGATGTCTGGGATTTGTACGGTGATGTTCTTTGTCATCACAGGTGGGCGCATGCCTAGCTACCTAGGTTCAAGCTTTGCCTTCATCGGTCCTGTCATCGCTGTCACTGCTTATGCAGGCGCAGGTTTCAATACTAACTTAAATGTTGCTTTAGGCGGTATTATGGCCTGCGGTATCATTTATGCTTTGATTGGACTACTAGTCATGAAGACTGGTACAGGCTGGATTGAGCGTCTGATGCCACCTATCGTTACTGGTGCCATTGTCATGATTATTGGTCTTAATCTGGCTCCGGTTACTATCCAAGGGATATCTGCCAATCAGTTTGACGCTTGGATGGCTACCTTAACTGTCCTACTTATTAGTGGGGTGGCCGTGTTTACGCGTGGTATGTTACGCCGACTGCTATTATTGGTTGGTTTGATACTGTCATATGTCGTTTATTTTGTGATGACCAATATGATGGGCTTTGGTACTCCCATTGATTTTAGTGGGGTGTCGGCTGCTTCATGGTTGGGTCTACCAAGTATTCATTCACCACGTTTTGAGATGAGTGCTATTATTTTAATAGTGCCAGTGGCTTTTATTTTAGTTGCCGAAAACTTGGGGCATTTCAAAGCGGTGGAAGGCATGACCAAGGCGCGCGTGACGCCTTATATGGGTCGGGCATTCTTTGCTGATGGCTTAGCAACCACATTTTCTGCAGGCTTCGGTGGTACGGGCGTCACTACTTATGCAGAAAACATCGGTGTCATGGCGGTGACTAAGGTGTATAGCACCACGATTTTTGTCATCGCTGGACTTGTTGCTATCTTACTTGGATTATCACCAAAATTCGGTGCGATTATTCAGACCATTCCTCCGGCATTATTAGGCGGTGCCTCTATGGTTGTGTTTGGCTTGATTGCCATTGCTGGTGCAAAAATTTGGATAGACAACCATATCGACTTTAGCAAAAACAGCAATCTCATTATCGCCGCTGTCACTGTCATCATGGGTACAGGTAACTTTAGCTTGCATTTAGGCGGCTTTGATTTGGGTGGTATTGGTACAGCTACCTTAGCGGCTATCGTCCTCAATGCGTTGTTTAATCGTCAAAAAGATTGAATGTTTAACACGCGCTAACTGTAAAAAATTATAAAAAAGTACAAAAAAAGTGCACATGCAATTATTTATAGTCGCGCTTATAAAACCGTGCGAAAAATCGATAACGACGTAGTGCGCGCGGCTTGGGCTTTAATGAACCCAAGTAAATAGCAAGCATTGTCAACAGCGCGCCGCTCCATTGTAGTGTATTTATGGGCTTGTCCAGCCAGCTATAGTCAATCACCAAGGCGGCAATTGGTTCCGTTAGCAGCAGTAGTCCCGTCAATGCCAAAGACAGCTTGGGAATAGAGTAGGCAATCAGACCCCAAGCTAAGCACTGCATGACGGTGCCATAAATAAGCACCCAGCCAACTTCAGACCAAGTGTTGGGCAGGATATTGCCCATATCAAACACAAACATCGGAACAACCATCGCCAGCACACCACCGATACTAATGAGCTGCATGAGCATAAATATCGGGGTGGGCTCGGTATCGTGCGTCTTACGAATGAAAGTCATTGAGGCAGCCAACATCGCCCCTGAGACAATGCCCGTCACAAACCCCCACTTAGCTGCTGTATTTTGCGCAAACTCTGGGCTGCCTATCATCGCCACGCCAAGCATCGCCAAAAACAAGCTGATGAGCTGCAAAATAGATTGTCGTTCATTAAAATATAAAAAGCCAATCGCTGCCAAAAAGAAAATCTGCAAACTATTAAGTAAGGTTGAAATACCAGGCCCCACGGCATAGATGCTCTCATGCCAAAGCGCCAAATCTAACCCTAAAAATGCGCCTGATAATAGACCATAAAAAATAGCGCGTCTCGAACGTGGCAATCGTTGCCCCATGACTCTAGCTAAAATAGCAAAGACCACTCCTGAGATGGCGAGTCGCCAAAACGACATGGCCCAACCGCCGATATCAACGTGCGCGACGATTAGACTGCCTAGACCGAATATAACGCAACCAATGACCAAGCCAATAGGTGCAGAGCGTGAAGCGGCAATAGCCATAGATTGTCCTTAGTTTGGTCACGTGCAAATGGGTAACGATCTGCTGAAAGTTTAGGGTATGCACGATATAATTCAGATACCGACATTGTCGATGTTTTACAGCCAAAATGAAATGGTTGAAACATAATTTATTCTTATGATGACTGTATGTAATAGTGCTTATATCATCGAGTCGCATCCTTACAGGAATAGCATTGGCGCAAAGCCCATGATTTGCTAATCTATCTTTTATCGCTCTTTTAAAACACTCAATATAGTTCCTACTACTTTTAGCTTAGGTTTATTTATGCATCGACGTACTCAATCAAAAGGGCCATTCTCTTTGATAATTGGCTCGCCGCTAGCAATGACACACTATGGTGCTGCCATTAGTTTGTTAGTCAGTGTGCTATGCGTAATACCGACTGCACACGCCGCCAGCTGTAAAATTCCCAAAAGCTATTATAAAAATGTCTCTTGTACCGCGAGTAACGGTTATTTTCTAGCAACAAAGGACTTCGGTGCACCAGTAGCGTTGCTAAATAGTAAAGGCAAAAAAGTCGTTGATTTATCACGCTATCAAAAAGTCGATGCAGATAAGATAGCTGGTGGCTTGCTACCCGTGCTGCGCAATAGTCACGTCGGCTACCTTAATATGCAGGGCCGTGAAGTAATACCTGCGACCTACGATATGCTAAAGGAAAGTCAGGGTTGGGCGCGCCCAGTATCTGATGGACGTATCGTGGTCAAAAAAGATGGCAATTATGGGGTTATCGATACGGCGAATAAGACCGTCGTGTCGTTTTCTGCGTCAATCAGTGATATTGACGATTATCGTGGCGGTGTGACGCAAGTACGTAAAAATCAAGCGACCAGTTGGTTGGATAAAAATGGCAAAGCCACTAGCAATCCAAATGGTAGTAACAGTAATAATGAGCCTTTGTCCTCGAAGCAAACTGCTAATAATAGCTCTGCTACAGCGCCAGCGCAATCTAGGCAAGCAGTGCCCAATCGTTTTACGACGTTACAACCACGTCAGCAAGATGGTCGATGGGGTTTCGTCGATGAAAACAATGTGACGATGATTACTTATTCATTTGATGATGCTCGCCCTTTTTCAGAAGGCTTGGCTGGCGTGCGTATCGATGATAATTGGGGTTTTGTCAATCTGGGCGGTGAGCTGGTGATTCCTTTTCGCTTTGCTAATAGCGGTGTATCGAGTGGTGACAGTTACCAAGGCAGACCCGCCTTTACCTTTACCAGTGGCAAAGCGTGGATTGGTAACCTAAAAAATGGCAATAAGATGTGTATTGATAAAGAAGGGACGGGTGTCGGTTGCGATTAGGGCGTGTTTAAATTAGGGCGTGTTTAAATGAAAAGATCGACGTAAAATAGCCAGCATAAAAAAGAGCGTAAAACCTACGAATCAATAGTAGGGTTTACGCTCTTTTTTATGGGCAAAAAATAAAACTACTGGTCTAATAGGTGCTTGCTGATTAAATCGACCATATAAGGTTGGTAGTACTCTGGAATATCGTGTGCCATGCCTTCGATTAAATGAAACTTAGCATTCGGAATAGTCTTAGCGACTACGCGTCCTTGCGAAGGAGGCAACAGCCCATCTGCACTACCATGCAGCACAATCGTCGGTGCTTTGACTTGCTTACTAAACCGGCTAATAGAGCCTGATGCTAAGATAGCATTGAGCTGCTGTACAGTGCCAAGCGGATGAAAGTTGCGCTGATAACGTAACTTAGCAATTTCACGCACCATGCGCACGTTGACATGTCCTGGGGTGCCGACTGTCTTCATAAACCAGACACTATGGCGCACGATATCGCGCTCAGAATGACTCTCAGGACGATTGATAAGCGTATACAACTGCTTAGGCTTCGGCGGCTTTAAGAATGCCCGATTGGTGGTGGTAAACATCAAGGCCATGCGTTGTACTAGGCTTGGATAGCGTGCCGCCACAATTTGGGCAATCATACCGCCCATAGAAGCACCAAGTAGGTGTGTCTTACCCAGCTGCAATGCTTTAATCAAACGCGCTGTATCTTCGGCCATATCGGTTAAATTATAAGCAACCTGCGTACTTTTATTAGACAATCCGGTTTGCAAACGCATCATCATTTTTAGTTGGCTGATACGCGGTAGACCATCGATCTGCACCTTAGAAGACAAGCCAATATCCCGATTGTCAAAGCGAATCACAAAGAATCCGGCATCAATAAGGCGCTTGATAAAATTGTTCGGCCAAAATATCATTTGCGAGCCAAGACCCATAATCATCAACAGTGGTGGATGATTGGGATTGCCGCCTGCCTCAACACACAACTCGATGCCATCACCTATATCTATCATCGCTTGATGGAGGTGTTCGCTCAGGTTTGATTCGCGCCATTGGTGTTTGCCAAATCGTTGCCAGTCAGGAGTAGGGTATAGCCCATCCTCTCCAGTGCTCTTAGGCAATGGCGCGTTATTGATATCATTGGATTTTGTCATGAAGTGTCCTAATTAGAGAGTCGTCTACTAAATCTCAAGCATCTCAAAATCAAGCTTGCCAACACCGCACTCGGGGCAAATCCAGTCTTCAGGGATGTCTTCCCACTTAGTGCCAGGCGCAATCCCTTCTTCAGGACAGCCAAGTGCTTCATCGTATATCCAGCCACAGACGATACATTCATAACGTTTCATAAATAGTCCTATCGATCATTACCAGTGTTACAGGGTGTCTTTAGCGCGTCTACTGAGCATTGACGCTCATATTTGGACGGTAAAAACGCCCGTAGTTTAGCATATAACCGGTGTTTTAATAGTTAAGTTTACACTTGTATATTGAGATAACCGCGCTTTTATCAAGTCTGATATGAGCATTTCGTTGATTTAAACGAGTCTATCATTGCTCGTTTGACCGCTATATTACACCAAATTATGTTATAGTAATCGCTACTAATTTCACGGTGATGTCTGTCATTTATCACCGTCACTTATTACCATCTAAGCCATATGAAATAAGGGTTATTATGAGCGTCAACGCCGCCGCTACATCTACTAATACTGAAACTGAGCCGTCTCATACGCTCAATACCGACCATCTGTTTTGGCAGGTTATTCGCACAGTACCAAACTTCCCGAAAGTCGGCATTGATTTTTATGATATTACCCCGTTACTGCGCAGTCACATTAATGCGGTGATTGATGCGCTGCTTGCGGTATTGCCAGATGGGCTGATGGATGAAGTGGACTGTTTGGGTGCAGTAGAGGCACGTGGCTTTGTGTTTGCCAGCTTGCTGGCAGGTCGCTTGGGTAAAGGGATGATTTTGTTGCGTAAGCCCGGTAAGTTGCCGCCGCCTGTTGCCAACAAGGCCTATGCGCTAGAATACGGTAAAGACACGCTTGAAATGCAAAATAACCTGCCTCCTGAGCGAGTACTGTTGGTCGATGATATTTTGGCAACGGGCGGTACGTTGACCACCGCTTATGAGCTGTGCCAATCAGCGGATCATACTGTGGTCGGGGCTTTAGTACTGCTAGACTTGGTTGACTTGCATGGTGAGTTCCCCGTGCCTGTTTATACGGTGCTAAAAGCATAACGTCAATTTTTAAATTGACCATAAAGAAAAAGCGCGCTGATATAAGGTCAGCGCGCTTTTTTGCTATCGATACTTTTTATTTGTCTTGTTGATAACGTTCGCAAGTTTGCTCTACTATTTTGCGCCCGATCGTTTTTGGCGTTGTAATTTTAAAATCCTTGGTGGTCAATATGGGTTTGTCTGATTGCCAAGATTTTATGACTTTATTATCAGCGCCATAATTCACGTAGGCTCGTCGATAGTAACTGGCATCTTTACAAGATATCAATAATTGCTGATCGCTATGGTCTATAGCGCTTTCTTTTTTGCTCTTTTTATCTTTTTTATCCGTCTGTTGTAGCTGCGGCGGATAGGTTCTACGAATGGATGCCAAAATGTTTTCGACATGATGCTCATCTATGATATTGATATCAGAGCTTTCAATAGAGTCGGAATCTAGGCTGAAAGTCGAACCAGAATCAGTCTCAGATATCTCTATCCAGTTTACTGCATGTGCACTAATCGCTAGCGCACTACCTGCTAATACCACTGATAGCCGTCTCATAATCAAGCCTTACTTCTTGTTATTTGAAGTAGGTTATAATAGCTAACTTACTATTAGCAGGCAAATCTCTTTTATTTGCCGGTGTTTAACTGCGCGTTATCGTAACGACTAACTGCGCATCGCAGCCAATGCCTGAGCAAGCTCATCACGCGCACCGATAAAGCCATCGATACCCTTGGGTAGCAAGTCTTGGGTAACGGTATCCTTTTGATAGGCTTGACTGAACTCTTCCTGCGTCAAACTTACTCGAGTCATATCATCTAACGCCATCGACATGCTTGGTGAAAGCTGACGAGGGACTTCTATATCCATCGCTGCCAACTCATCAATGAGATCGGGAGCAATGGTCAACAGATCACAGCCTGCCAATGCCAATATTTGCTCAGTAGAGCGAAAGCTTGCGCCCATTACTTGCGTGTTGTAGCCATGTTGCTTGAAATATTGGTAAATAAGCTTGACCGATTGCACACCCATATCATCAGAGACAGGCACGTTCTGACGGTTTTGTTGGCGTTTTTGCCAATCTAAAATACGACCAACAAAGGGTGATATGAGGGTCACGCCAGCGTCAGCACAGGCAATCGCTTGATGCTGTCCGAATAATAACGTCAGATTGCAGTGAATACCCTGTGTTTCTAGATAACGCGCGGCCTCAATGCCCTGCCACGTCGCCGCCATCTTGATGAGGACACGTTCTGAGTCGACCCCTGCTAGCTGATAGGCCTCCATAAATGCTAGGGCTTTATCGATCGTCGCTTGGGTGTCATATGACAAACGCGCATCGACCTCAGTTGAGACACGCCCTTCGATTAGCTCTAAAATATTACAGCCAATCTTGATAGTGAGCGCATCAATGACGTCGTCTACGTTACCTTGATAGCGACTCATCGTCTCTGAGAGCATAGACTGGTTATCAGGATGAATAAGGGCTTTGGTAATGAGGCTGGGGTTGGTGGTCGCATCGACAGGTTTTAAGCGAGCAATAGCGCTAAGGTCGCCAGTATCAGCGACAATGGTGGTCATGGTGCGAAGCTGTTGTAATGCGCTCATCAGGTATCCTTGTATGAATTAATTAACAGGGTGGTGTTTTAAAATTATTAAGTTTTAAACAGTATCTAGGTTTTAAAAAGGGTGTACGTGTTAAAAGATTGGTTATGTTCTAAAGATTAAATGTATTTAAAAGGTGTTTATGCTTTTGTTCGTGGTGCTAGTTACCATTAGTTTTGAACTGTAACATAGTTTTGAGCCACTGTTCTGCCATATAGTCATTCCACTATAAAAGTATTACTGCGTTAACCCCGTTTGAAGTATTAAATATACCTCTACACTCGGTTGCCTTGTACTACTTTTAAATTTAATCAATTATAGTTCCCCGTACATGGCTGCCAAATTGGATAACTGTGCTAATATTTATGACGGTTCGATGCTTTACACGCATTTACGAATGGGCACTGCGCGTAGTTTTTGTTATAGTAGAGCCGGCCAGCACATCTTCTGTTGTATTAACAGAGTAATCCATGAGCCGTATCGGCGAGCAGCGTTAGAATAAAGCGGGCAAAGCAGCCTATGTTGATAAACTGGTTTAGCAAACAGGGACTATCAATATGGTTGGACTCAGTTATCAATAAATATAATTATATGCAAACATAAAAACAGTGATTATTAACAGTTATAAAACTCAGTAATAATATTAGAAAAAGGATGGGCGGTAATGAGTGAGCAGTCACCAGAGCAAAAAATGGACAACCTAAATAAAAGCAGCGCAAGCGATAACTCAAGCGAAAAAGAGTTTTTAGATCAGCTGCGCCACAGTATTGATAGCGTAGACTGCGACATTCAAACGCTGATCAACAACCGTGCCAAACTGGCTCAGCAAGTGGCGACGGTCAAAAAAGAGCACATAGCAAAAAGTCCTGCGGCTGAAAAAAGCAATCCTATTTTTTATCGCCCAGAACGTGAAGCCCAAGTACTAAAAGCCGTGATGGCACGTAATACTGGTCCAATCGCTGATGAAAAAATGGCCCGTTTGTTTCGTGAAATTATGTCGGTGTGCTTAGATCTAGAAGCGCCGCAACGTATTGCCTTTTTGGGTCCAGTTGGCACCTTTACTCATGCCGCCGCCCTCAAGCATTTTGGTAAAGCGGCTGATACCGTACCAATGACGACTATCACTGATGTATTCCGTGAAGTCGAAGCGGGGACGGCAATGTATGGCGTTGTGCCGGTTGAAAACTCATCAGAGGGTGTGGTCAATCATACTTTGGATGGCTTTTTGTCTTCTACCTTAAAAATAATAGGGGAAGTTGAGCTGCCCATTCATCAAAACTTCTTGGTCGCTGAGCACACCAAGCTTGATGGTCTCAGCCGTATTTATTCGCATCAGCAGTCGCTTGCTCAGTGCCGTCATTGGCTCGATGTCAATTATCCCAATGTGGAGCGTGTCGCTGTATCGAGCAACGGTGAAGCCGCACGTCGACTCAAAAATGAATGGCATTCAGCAGCAATTGCAGGGGATGTCGCAGCCGCAGAGTATGACTTGCATAAGCTTTACTCAAATATTGAAGACAATCCAAGCAACACCACACGCTTCCTTATCATCGGTCACGAAGCGATTGCGCCATCAGGACAGGATAAAACCTCTATCGTCGTCTCAGCTCATGACAAAGCGGGCGCGCTTATCGAAATCTTAAAGCCCTTGTCTTATCATGGCGTGTCGATGACCAGTATTGAGACGCGTCCTGAACGTCCTAATAAATGGGCCTATGTCTTCTTTATTGATATGGACGGTCATATCAACGATCCAAATGTCAGTGCGGCCATCAATGATATTCGCCCGTTAGTGAAGGATTTACGTGTGTTGGGTTCATACCCAAAAGCCGTGCTATAGTCAATTCACTATAAAAGTGTGACAGCGTTAACCTTGCTTGAAGTATTAAATATAGCTGTACGCTTGGTTGCCTTGTACCACTTTTGCATTGAACCGACTATAACTATCTGTCCTTGTTGCTCTTTTAAATCGAATCAACTACTTTAAATTGAAGCAATTCTACAGCGCTGGTTTGTGGTCGAAAGACTCGTTAAATTACTCATTAGTATCAATAAATCGTAGATGCGTCATCACTTCTAAGGATAAACCATGCAGACACCTCAATCGACTGAGTCAAATTTATCACCGCTCATACCTGCCTATGACAGTATCTTAGAGCTTGCTCCGTATCAAACAGGCAAGCCGGTGGAAGAGTTGACGCGCGAATATGGCGTCTCAGATGTGGTGAAGCTTGCTAGCAATGAGAATCCAATGGGCTGCTCACCGCAAGTGACGTTGGCAGTGACAGAGCAGCTTAGTCAGCTGGCGCGTTATCCTGATGGTAATGGTTACTACCTAAAGCAAGCATTGGCTGATTTTAATGATGTGAATATAGATCAGATCACCTTGGGCAATGGCTCTAACGATTTGCTCGATATCTTGGCGCGTAGTTTTGTGGGTACGGATGACGCGATCGTCTATAGCCAGTATGCCTTTGTGGTTTATTCGATGCTAGCAAAAATGCAAGGCGCGACGGGCGTAGAAGTGCCCGCGCAGCGTTTTGGTCATGATCTCAACGCCATGAGCCAAGCGGTTCAGGACAATCCTAATACCAAAATTGTCTTTATTGCCAATCCTAATAACCCAACCGGAACACAGCTTGAGCATAAAGCGCTGCGTCAGTTCGTCGCAGGTGTGCCAAGCTCAGTATTGGTGGTATTGGATGAAGCCTATATTGAGTACAGTCCTGAGAGTAATAACAGAGCGCTAATCGAGGATTTTGATAATGTGGTCATCGTTCGCACCTTCTCCAAAGCGTATGGATTAGCAGGTCTGCGAGTTGGCTATGCACTAAGCTCGGTAGCAGTTGCGGATTTATTAAACCGTATCCGTCAGCCATTTAATGTCAGTCGTGTTGGACTGGCGGCCGCAGCAGCAGCACTTGGTGATCAAGATTTCATTGAAAAAGTACGCTTGACCAACGAAGAGCAAATGCGCTGGTTAGAAAAGCAGTTTGATGCTTTAGGGTTGGGTTTTGTTAAGTCGCATGCCAATTTTATCATGGTAGAAATGGACGATGAAAATGCGCTATCGATCAATCAAGCATTACTTGAGCAAGGGGTCATCGTGCGGCCATTGGTAGGCTATGGCTTGCCTACTTGGTTGCGTATCACGGTAGGCGTTGCAGAAGACAATATGCGCCTGATTGATACACTACGCTCTATACTGACTGATGATTAAATCATCTTACAAGGCGTTTATTAAGATTTAGCTGTTTTTAGGCGCTTTCGTTTAGATTGAAGACACACACTATAGTCAAAATATCCTGGAATTGTGACAGTATTGCTGATATTAATGTTTTGTAGCTTCTGTCTGTGCAGGCACAGCATGCAAAAAAAATTGATATTAGTAGTGCGTTATCTATGAATATTATTTTTTACTGACTATATTTAATACGCCATTAAACTTTATAAAATGAATGTCAGTTTATATCACCTAACAAGACGTTCGTTTGTTCAAAGAGAAACGCCGTGAGTTGCCAGCAAAACATTCAAAATGATCAAAATAATAATAGGCAGTCCGCTATCAATACCCAGCCGCCGTTATTTAAGCAGGTTTGTGTCATCGGTCTAGGGCTGATTGGCGCAAGTCTTGCCCAAGCCATCAAAGACCATGGTTTAAGCGCGCGCTTGGTGGCGGTAGATCGACATGCGCCAAGCATCGACGAAGCCATTCAGCATGGTTTGCTAGATGCGGGTAGTGCTATCTTAAGTGACGTGGTATCAGGCAGTGACTTAATTGTCATCGCCGTACCAGTACAAGCGGTGAAAGCCGTGTTTGTCGATATTAAATCCGCTATGGATAATGGTCAGCTTGTGTCCGATTGCATCATTACCGATGTCTGTAGTACCAAGGTCAATATCATTGAAGCTGCCAAAGAAGTATTTGGGGCTTTGCCGACAGGATTGGTACCTGCGCATCCGATTGCTGGTGCCGAAGATTCAGGGTATCATGCGCGGCGTGCCACATTATTTGTCAATCATAGCGTGATTATATGTGAGCTGCCAACGACGGATTCTGCCGCTATTGCTAGATTGCGGCAGTTATGGGAAGCAGTGGGCGCTTCAGTGATGGCGATGTCCGCTGACCACCATGATTCTATCTTGGCGCATACCAGTCATTTGCCGCATTTGCTGGCGTTTAATCTGGTCGAGCAGCTGGCAAGCCATGATGACAATTTAGATATGTTTCGTTATGCCGCGGGCGGTTTTCGCGACTTTAGCCGCATTGCCGCCAGCGACCCTAAAATGTGGCACGATATATTTTTTGCCAATCAAAGCGCCATCGTAAGCGCTCTTGACGAGTATGGCGTTTATTTACAGACCATGCGTCAGCTTATTATTGATAAAGATTCAACCGCCCTGATGGGACTTTTGGGCCGCGCGCAAGCCGCACGGCGACATTTTGGCCATATGTTAGCCAGCACCCCTTATACGGATACTTCTGCTATGTCAGCTTCTTATAATATTACCCCTAGCAATACTGTTTCTGGCACCATCGCGATTCCTGGTGACAAATCTATCTCGCATCGCAGCATTATGCTCGGCAGTCTTGCCACAGGCGTGACAAATGTGACTGGGTTTTTGGAAGGGGAAGATGCGCTTGCCACCTTGCAAGCTTTTCGTGATATGGGCGTGACCATTGAAGGGCCTGATAACGGTAAATTGATCATTCATGGTGTTGGTATGAATGGTTTAAAACCTAGCAAAACACCACTGTATATGGGTAACTCTGGTACCAGTATGCGCCTGCTATCTGGTATTTTGGCAGCACAATCATTTGATAGCGTACTGACAGGTGATACTAGCTTGAATAAACGCCCGATGGAGCGCGTGGCGGCACCGTTACGGTCTATGGGTGCCGTTATCCAAAGCACTGGTCATAGTGGTACTGCGCCGCTCAGCATCACTGGTCGTGATACAGTTGGCAAGCCATTACAAGGCACTGAGTATGACATGCCAGTTGCTTCAGCTCAGGTAAAGTCTTGCTTGCTACTAGCAGGTATATGGGCCAAGGGTACGACAACGGTCACACAGCCTGAGATCAGCCGTGACCATACTGAGCGTATGCTATCGGCCTTTGGTTATCCGGTAACCGTAGAAGGCAATCGCATCAGTGTCACTGGCGGCGGCACACTAACAGGTGGCGATATCGCAGTTCCTGCTGATATCTCATCTGCAGCGTTTTTTATGGTGGCAGCGGCCATCAGTCAAAACAGTGAGCTGACCTTGACCCAAGTAGGTATCAACCCTACGCGTACTGGCGTCATTGATATTCTTAAATTAATGAATGCAGATATTAGCCTAAGCAATGAGACACATGTGGGCGGCGAGCCAGTTGCTGATATTACGATTCGCAGCTCAAAACTAAAAGGTATTGAGATTCCAGAATACTTAGTGCCTTTAGCGATTGATGAGTTTCCAGTCTTATTCATTGCTGCTAGCTGTGCCCAAGGTCGTACAGTATTAACGGGTGCAAAAGAGTTGCGCGTTAAAGAATCAGATCGCATTGCCGTGATGGCAGACGGTCTACAAACGCTTGGTATCGATTGCACCGTGACTGAAGATGGTCTAATTATTGAAGGTAAAGGTATTGAAGGCAAGGGCAGTAATGTTGATGTTAATGAGGTTAATAACAGCCAGCCAGTCTTCGGTGGCGGTCAAATTACCTCACATCATGATCATCGTATTGCCATGAGCTTTGCGGTTGCCAGCTTACGCGCATCCAAGCAGATTACCATTGAAGGCGTTGAGACCGTCAATACCAGTTTTCCAGGGTTTGCTGAACTTGCCAATCAAATCGGTATGTCTATTCAAGTGAATAATGGTGTAGCCTAATGCTAAAAACCCTAATAGTTTGATAAGCAGTATTATTGGCTTTTGAGATGTTGACTTCTGGATTTAATGAAGCCAGCAAGGCTGCTTTTTAGCCTTTCTTGACCTTGATATAAAAGTTATTTTCAACGTGGTTATCGTCAGCAATGTGTTGATACTTTAATAGTATTAACGCATTGCTTTTTACTTTCTACCCTATATGTAGTGACCCTGCGCTCTTACCGCTAAGTTTTCATTATTGATAAACATTAGGTGAGGTCGCGCTTTGCTCTAATTTAAGTTGTCCTGCCTTATGACTACTCAAAATGTCGTCAAAAAACCAGTCGTTCCAATCAAAACTACGAGAAGTGGTATCGTCACTGCGCTGATCGCTTTTTGTATATGGGGTGCATTTCCTTTATATTTTAAACAATTGGCCGCTTATAACGCGACAGAAATCATCGGTCATCGCATTGTTTGGACGTTTGCTTGTTTGCTCATCGTTGTGGTCGTGACCAAACGTTGGCAGTGGATAAATACCTTAAAACAAAATCCAAAATGGATAGCCTTGACCTTTTTGTCAGGTATTATTATCGCCACCAATTGGCTCACCTATGTATGGGCGGTCAATCACGATCAGATACTTGAGGCGAGCTTGGGGTATTTTATTGGCCCGCTCGTTGGCGTGGCGTTATCGATGATTTTATTCAAAGAGCGCCTGCGACCTTTACAATGGGTCGCGATTGGTTTTGCGCTATTGTCTGTGGTCATTCAAGTCGTGATGCTCGGTAGTCTGCCATGGCTATCGCTCATTCTTGCCTTTAGCTTTAGTACTTACGGTACGATTCAGCGCCAAACGCCATTGACCGCAGTCGATGCAATGTTTGTTGAAACTACCATGTTGGTACCCATCTTTATTTGGTGGTTTTGGCAAGCGGATGTGGTCAGTAGCCAGCTGAGTTTTTGGTTTACCCCAAATATTTGGTTGCTTATGATAGCAGGTCCCATTACGCTGATACCGCTATTACTATTTAATAGATCGACTAAGCTAGTCGCTTATAGTATTTTAAGTTTTATGAATTATCTGACGCCGACCTTTATTTTCTTCTTGGCGGTGTTTTATTATAAAGAACCTTTTGACTTAAACCGTTTAGCCGTCTTTGGTTTGATTTGGCTCGGGCTGTTATTATTCAGCATTGACTTGTGGCGTCATCGCCCTAGTAAAGCATTAAAAGCCGAGCGCTTGCGCGAAGAAGCATTGCAGCAAAGTAAATAAAAAAACAAAGTAAATAAAATTTTGGGCGAAAGACTTAAATTAAAAAGCTCAGTCAAAAATTAATAAATAAGGATGAGCGCATGTTTCATACCGAATCTGATGTGGTATTTGTCAAAGGCTTAACAGTAGAAGCAGTCATTGGTGTTTACGCGTGGGAGCGCGCTATTACGCAGCCGCTCCTAATTGATATAACGCTTGAAACAGATATTAGTAAAGCTGCTGTTTCAGACGATGTCCATGATGCGCTCAATTACAAAGCGGTCTGTGATGATGTGAGCGAATGGTGCAAAGCGATTAAGGCACAGTTGCTTGAACACCTAGCCGGGCAAATCGCTGATAAGCTGCTGGAAAAATATGCGAGTCATAAAGTGACGTTAAGCATTGCCAAGCCGACGGCAATCAAGCAAGCGGATGCCGTTGGGGTACAAATCACCCGTTATGCTAAAGCATCAGCAACTGAGTCAGCGGCAAACGACAATAGCCAATCTGATAATGCATAAAGCACTGACTCATTTAAATCTTGATGGCTTACAAACGTATGCGCCTGAACTGCTGCAAACACAGTCGGTGACGGCAGTGCTATTGGCATTGGGTAGCAATTATCAAGCTGAAAAACACTTACCGTGTGTCCGAAAAAAATTAGCCGTTTTGGGCGAAATACAGCTATCTACGGCATTTCAAAACCCTGACTTTACGGCGACGCTGGAACACCCAAAACCTGACTATACCAATCAATGTGTCTATATTTCACTAACGTCGCCGATACCGTTACAACAGTTGCAGCAGACCTTTAAAAATTTTGAAAGTGAGTGCGACAGACAGCGTCTAACAGAAGCTCAGACATCCATAAAGCAAGTCACCATGGATATCGATATTTTGTTAATAAAATTAGATGATAATCAAAATAGCCTAAGCAGAAATACAACATCTAAAAAAACAGCTAAAAGCTTGAACCAATGGATAATCATGGCAGATCGCTATCCGTTTAAAACGCATGAAAGAGCAGGGATTGAAGAATTGATTTTGAGTGGGCTTTGAAGAGGTTAAATGCAGCAGCTGAGATGTTATCAAGAATCAAGTAAAAGTTATTAAAGGCTTCGTGTTCGAAGGCTTAATATTTTTCTGAAAAAATCTCAAAATAAAAGCTGAGCAATATGCCCAGCTTTTATCAAATTTACATGGTTTAGCGTAAAAAGTCTTACTGCGCAGTCAACCCACCATCAACGATAAATTCTGAGCCGGTTGAATAACTAGAGTCATCTGACGCTAAGAATAGCACCATGCCGCTGACTTCTTCGGGCTGCGCCACACGTCTCATCGGAATGGTTTTGGCAAAAGCTTCAACTGCATCTTTGGTATCGCCTTGCATAATCATTGGTGTGGCGATGACGCCTGGATGAATGGAGTTCACGCGAATGCCATGAGGGGCGCACTCCAATGCTGCGGCTTTGGTCATACCGCGTACCGCAAATTTAGAATCGGTATAACCGATAGCGCCACCGACCAAACCGTTAATCGATGAGATATTAATGATAGAGCCTTGCTTGGCTGCTTTCATCGTTGGAATAACCGCTTTCATGCCTAAAAAGACCGACACTTGGTTAATCTCTAGGATCTTGCGGTAGTCTGCTACCGAGGTATCTAAGATAGATTTGTGCGTAGTGATACCTGCATTATTAACTAAGACATCGATTTGACCAAATTTTTCTTGGGTTGCTTTAACGACTTGTGCCCAATCGTCTTCATTGGTGACATCATGCTTGATAAAGAGGGCATTATCGCCAAGTTCCTTAGCCAATGCGTTGCCTTTATCAGAATTAATATCGGTCAAGACGACTTTAGCACCTTCTTCCAGACACAAACGCGCATGAGTTTCGCCCATGCCTTGAGCCGCGCCTGTGATAATGATAACTTTGTCTTGTAAACGAGCCATGATATTTCCTATTTTTATTTATGGATAATGAAAAGTATAAGCCATGATGGCTGAATATTCATTAGTGGATATGAAACCATAAGCGAATATGCGATATTTTTAGACAATAATTTTAAATTTAGCCTGTAAATCATACCTTTAAATAGTGAGTTTGAGAAAACGATGTATAAAGTGATATTAGGTTTTTGTTTTAAAGAGGTCGGTAGCCAACAGTTTTTTGAGAAAGACGTAGATTTTGATAAGTTATTAATCGAGCGATACAGTGAATTGCTCGAGCAAGCAGCGGCGTCAGAGTTATATGAATGGCGATGTAGTGTTGAGGGTAGGTTGGCTGAAATTATTGTATTAGACCAGTTCTCGCGAAATATTTATCGTGATACGCCAGCGGCCTTTGCTCAAGATAGTATGGCATTGGCGCTCGCTCAAGAAGCGGTTACTGCTGGCGCATTAGAAATACTTGAAACTGTAGAGGCGCGTAAGTTTATACTTATGCCGTATATGCACAGTGAGTCAAAACTGATTCATCAACGAGCAGTCACCCTGTTTGAGCAATATACCAATGCGCAAACCATAGAGGCTGAGATGAAACATAAAGTCATTATCGATCGATTTGGTCGTTATCCGCATCGTAATGACATTTTAGGACGGGTTTCAAGTGGCGAAGAAATAGAGTTTTTGACGCAGCCTGACTCGTCATTCTTATAAATATTATCTGTTTAATAGCTAATAGATAAAATGCTATTTATCAATTGGTTAACATCTTAGATTAACACACCAAGTGCAACGCTAATTAATATTATAGAACGCCTGCATAGGCGTTTTAAACCCTAAGCGTTT